>JBEPXW010000261.1:0-3858 GCA_041641715.1 Pseudomonadota bacterium | reverse complement strand
CGCCGAGCTGCGCGACGAGACCGAGGAGGACCCGAAGGAGCTCGAGGCCTCGCGCCATGACCTGAACTACATCGCGCTGGACGGCGAGATCGGCTGCATGGTGAACGGCGCCGGGCTTGCCATGGCCACCATGGACATCATCAAGCTCTACGGCTCCGAGCCCGCGAACTTCCTCGACGTCGGCGGCGGCGCCACCAAGGAGAAGGTGACCGAGGCCTTCAAGATCATCACCGCCGACAAGTCGGTGAAGGGCATCCTCGTCAACATCTTCGGCGGCATCATGCGCTGCGACGTGATCGCCGAGGGCGTGGTCGCCGCGGTCAAGGACGTCGGCCTCGACGTGCCGCTGGTGGTGCGCCTCGAGGGCACGAATGTCGAGCGCGGCAAGGAAATCCTGAACGAGTCGGGGATGAACGTGATCGCGGCCGACAATCTGGCCGATGCCGCCGAGAAGATCGTGAAGGCTGTCAGGGGCGGGTCATGAGGGCCGCCTTGGCAGCTCTTCTGGCGATCGCCCTCGGTGCGTGCGCGCCCGAGAGCGGGCCCACGGCCAGTGCGACGCCGGAATACCCCGGCCTCACCCCGCTCACGGGCAAGGTGTTCGAGGGCGGCGACCGGGCGCTGGTGATCTTCCTGCACGGTGACGTCTCGTCCGGCCGGCCCGCCAACTACATGCACGACTACGCCCAGAGGGTCGCCGAGGAGCACGGCGTCACGGCGGTGGCTCTGCTGCGCCCCGGCTATCCCGACGGCGAGGGCCGCCGCAGCCCGGGCTCCAACCATGGCCGGCGCGATCACTACACCGCCGAGAACAATCGGCTGGTGACCGAGACGATCGCTAACCTGTCGGCGGCCGCGGGCGATCCGCGGACGATCGCCGTCGGGCACTCCGGCGGCGCCGCGCAGCTCGGCGCCGTGATCGGCCAGAGTCCCGGGATCGTCGACGTGGCGATCCTCGCCTCCTGCCCGTGCAACGTTCCGCAATGGCGCCGGACCCGGCGGAGCGAGTGGCCGAGAAGCCAGTCGCCGTCGGACTTCGTCGGCGGGGTCGACCCGGACACGGTGGTCATCGGCGTGACGGGCGACGACGACTCGAACACCCGGCCCGGGCTCGGCAGCTACTACACACAGCAACTCTCGATGCGTGGGATCGACGCCTCGTTCGTCTCCGTGCCGGGCGGCGGACACGGCTTCCGCACCATCGCCCCGGAAGTCAGGCGGCAGATCGCGAAGAGCCTAGGGGAGACCTGATATGGCCGTACTCGTCGACGAAAACACCAAGGTCATCTGCCAGGGCTTCACCGGCTCGCAGGGCACCTTCCATTCGGAGCAGGCCATCGCCTACGGAACCAGGATGGTCGGCGGCGTGACGCCGGGGAAGGGCGGCGCCGAGCACTTGGACCTCCCCGTCTTCGACACCGTCGCCGAGGCGCGCGAGAAGACCGGGGCGGACGCCTCCGCGATATACGTGCCGCCGCCCTTCGCCGCTGACGCGATCCTCGAGGCGGTCGATGCCGGCGTGCCGCTGATCGTCTGCATCACCGAGGGAATCCCGGTGATGGACATGATGAAGGTGAAACGCGCGCTCGAGGGCTCCGGGAGCCGCCTGATCGGGCCGAACTGCCCCGGCATCATCACGCCCGACGCCTGCAAGATCGGCATCATGCCGGGCCACATCCACCGGCGGGGCTCGGTGGGGATCATATCGCGCTCGGGTACGCTGACCTACGAGGCGGTGGCGCAGACCACCGCCGCCGGGCTCGGCCAGTCCACCTGCATCGGCATCGGCGGCGACCCGATCAAGGGGCTCGACTTCATCGACTGCCTCGACCTCTTCCTCGGCGACGACGAGACCGAGTCGATCATCATGATCGGCGAGATCGGCGGGTCGGCCGAGGAGGACGCGGCCGAGTTCCTCGCCGCGGAGAAAAAGAAGGGCCGCGCCAAGCCGGTCGCGGGCTTCATCGCGGGCCGCACCGCGCCGCCGGGGCGGCGCATGGGCCACGCGGGCGCGATCATCGCCGGCGGCAAGGGCGGCGCCGAGGACAAGATCGAGGCGATGCGCTCGGCCGGCATCTCGGTCGCCGACAGCCCGGCGAGCCTGGCCGAGGCGCTGCTCAAGGCGATCGGGCGTTGATCGGCATCCGGCCGGCGGCCGCCGGCCGATAGCGGCACTCATTCCGGCTCTTCGTCCGGGTCCGAACCGATAGGGGCGCGGTGCGCCGGCCTGTCCGGGCATCGTAGCCGGGGCGGCCCGGCGCCGGCCACACAATCGCGTGCGGCAGGGGACTTTAAGTTGCACCTCAGCCGGAGCATGATAGCGTCCGGCGTTGAGGTCAGGCGCGGAGCGTCCCATCTTGACGCCTGTGGGATCCGCCCCCCGCGCCGGCGGACAGGAACCAGGGGACCGGGAGGCCGCAAGACCTCCCCGAGGATTGATGAACGATCAGAGCTCGAACGGGCGCTTCCGCGCCTCCTCGTTTCTACAGGGCCAGAACGCGCATTACGTCGAGCAACTCTACGCCCAGTACATGAAGGACCCCGCCTCGATCGACCCGAGCTGGGCGTCCTATTTCGAGAGCCTCGGCGACGAGCCCGCGGAGGTCGAGGCGGAGGTCGAGGGCGCCCCCTGGGCGCGCGCCGACTGGCCGCCCGAGGTCAACGGCGAGCTGGTCGCGGCCCTCGACGGGCGCTGGGACGCGGTCCCGGGCGTCGCCACCATGGCGAAGAAGATCGACGCCAAGGCGCGCGAGCGCGGCGAGGTGCTCTCGGACGAGCAGGTTCAGGCCGCGGCGCGCGACTCGATCCGCGCGATCATGTACATCCGCTCCTTCCGAAGCCGCGGCCATCTCGGCGCCGATCTCGACCCGCTCGGCCTTCAGGGCCATGTCGAGCATCCCGAGTTCGACCCCTGCTTCTTCGGCTTCAAGGAGGCCGACCTCGACCGGCAGATCTACATCGACAACGTACTCGGCCTCGAATACGCCACCATGCGCGAGGTCGAGGCGCTCCTGAAGCGCACCTATCAGGGCACCTTCGCGCTCCAGTTCATGCACCTGATCGACCCCGAGGCGAAGTCCTGGCTGCAGGAGCGCATCGAGGGCTACGGCAAGGAGATCCAGTTCACCAAGCGCGGCCGCCGCGCCATCCTCAACAAGATGATCGAGGCCGAGGGCCTCGAGAAGTTCCTGCACGTCAAGTATCTCGGCACCAAGCGCTTCGGCATCGACGGCTCCGAGGCGCTGGTGCCGATGATGGAGCAGATCATCAAGCGTGGCGGCGCGCTGGGCGTGCAGGAGATCGTGATCGGCATGCCCCATCGCGGCCGGCTCAACATGCTGGCGAACGTGATGGGCAAGCCCTTCCAGGCGATCTTCCACGAGTTTCAGGGCGGCAGCTTCACGCCCGACGACGTGGAGGGCTCCGGCGACGTGAAGTACCATCTCGGCGCCTCCTCGGACCGCGAGTTCGATGGCAACACGGTGCACCTCTCTCTGACTGCCAACCCCTCGCATCTCGAGGCGGTCAACCCGGTCGTCATCGGCAAGGTGCGCGCCAAGCAGGAGAAGTACGACGACGACCGGACCACGGTCGTCCCCGTCCTCATCCACGGCGACGCCGCCTTCGCGGGGCAGGGCGTCGTGGCCGAGTGCTTCGGCCTCTCCGGCCTCCGCGGCCACAAGACCGGCGGCACGATCCACATCATCGTCAACAACCAGATCGGCTTCACCACGGCGCCGCACCATTCGCGCTCGTCGCCCTACCCGACCGACATCGCCAAGATGGTCGACTGCCCGATCTTCCACGTGAACGGCGACGACCCGGAGGCCGTGGTGCACGCCGCCAAGGTCGCCACCG
>JBEPXW010000260.1:2222-3859 GCA_041641715.1 Pseudomonadota bacterium | reverse complement strand
CGCCGAGCGCGGTCTCCGCCGGCGGCAGCGGCGCCTCGCGGCCGAGTCGCTCGGCGGCGGCGAGCCGGCCGGCGAGGATCCCCATGGCGCCTGACTCCACATAGCCCTCGACGCCGGTGATCTGTCCGGCGAAGCGCAGCCGCGGGTCGGCCTTGAGGCGCATCTGACGGTCGAGGAGCCGCGGCGCGTTCAGGAAGGTGTTGCGGTGGATGCCGCCGAGGCGGGCGAACCTGGCGGTCTCGAGGCCGGGGATCAGGCCGAACACCTCTCCTTGAGCGCCGTATTTCAGCTTCGTCTGGAAGCCGACCATGTTGTAGAGCGTGCCCAGCGCGTTCTCGCGCCGGAGTTGGACCACGGCGTAAGGCTTCTCGTCGGGCTTGTGCGGGTTGGTCAGGCCGACCGGCTTCAGCGGCCCCCAGCGCAGCGTCTCGCGGCCGCGCTCGGCCATGACCTCGATGGGCAGGCAGCCCTCGAAATAGGGGGTGTCGGTCTCCCAGTCGTGGAACTCGGTCTTGGGCGCGGTGAGCAGCGCGTCGATGAAGCGGTCGTACTGGGCGCGGTCCATCGGGCAGTTGAGGTAGGCGGTGCGCTCCGCCTCCGACTCGCCCTTGTCGTAGCGGGACTGGAACCAGGCCTGGGAGAGGTCGATGGACTCCGCGTAGACGATCGGCGCGATGGCGTCGAAGAAGGCGAGCTCCGCCGCCCCGGTCATCGCCCGGATCGCCTCGGCCAGCGCCGGCGAGGTCAGCGGGCCGGTGGCGATGATGACGCTGTCCCAGTCGGCCGGCGGCAGGCCGGCGACCTCGCCGCGCTCGACGGTGATGAGCGGGTGCGCCTCGAGCTTCGCCGTCACGCCGTCGGAGAAGACGTGCCGGTCCACGGCCAGCGCGCTGCCGGCGGGCAGCCGCGCGGGCTCGGCGCAGTGCATCATGATCGAGCCCATCCGCCGCATCTCCCAGTGCAGCAGCCCGACGGCATTCGTCTCGTCGTCGTCCGAGCGGAAGGTGTTGGAGCAGACGAGCTCGGCGAAGCCGGCGGTCTGGTGCGCCTCGGTCGGGCGGTCGGGCCGCATC
The DNA here is from genome assembly GCA_041641715.1 of Pseudomonadota bacterium. GTDB lineage: Bacteria > Pseudomonadota > Alphaproteobacteria > Rhodobacterales > Rhodobacteraceae > Thermohalobaculum. The sequence goes on along the minus strand of JBEPXW010000260.1, from coordinate 2,786 downwards.
TCGTGGAGCACGACCGGCACGCCCGCATTGGCCGCCGCCCAGGCGGCCTCTGAGCCCGCCATGCCGCCGCCGATGACGTGGATGGGTTTCATGCCCGAGGGGATAGGTGCGCGACCCCCCGGGGTCAAGGGCGGCCGCGCGGCTCAGGCCAGGTCGGCACGGATCCGCTCCCGCCCGAGCCAGAGGACGGCCGCTGTGGCCAGCGAGAGGCCGGCGCCGCCGAGAAAGACGGCCGCCGCGCCGATCACGTCCATCACGGCTCCCGCCAGCGCCGGCCCGATCACGCCCCCGAGCGCCAGCGCCAGCAGGACGGGCGTAAAGCTGGTGGCCGGCAGCTCCGGGAAGAGCCGGGTGCTCCAGAACGAGAGGATCGCGCTGATCGTCATCACGCAGGCCCCCTGCAGGCCGGCGGCGAGGACGACCGCCGGAAGCGCCCCGGGCACCAGCCCGATCAGCGCCTGCGCCAGCGCCGTGCAGGCGAAGATCAGGCAGAGGAACCGCACGAGCGAGAGCCGGCTCTCGATCGAGGCGGTCATGAGGCCCAGGAGGCCGCAGACGCCGACG
>JBEPXW010000260.1:0-2212 GCA_041641715.1 Pseudomonadota bacterium | reverse complement strand
GGCCGCCTCCGCGGGGAGCCCGGCGATCCCGCCCGAGCGGACGACCCAGTCGGCGGCGAAGGAGAGGAAGGCGGCGGCGGTGATCCCGAAGGAGAGCGCCGCGAGGCACGGCCAGACGAGCCTGCGATTGTCGACCTCCATGGGGTTCCGCCCCGCCCCGACGTCGTTCTGCGTGTCCGCGACGTCCCTCAGAATCCGGAAGCAGGCGGCCGTGGCGACCGCGGCGCCGACGACGAACAGGCCCCAGGCGAGGCGCCACGAGAAGCCGGAGAAGGCGACCGCCAGCGCCAGCAGCCCCGCCGCGGCGACGCCGACCGTCGTCCCCGTGCTCACCGCCGAGAGCACCAGCGGGCGGTTGGCCGGGCTGACCAGTCGCGCGGCCGCGTTGTTGAAGGGCGACCAGGCGAAGCCCGAGCTCGCGCCGGCAATGACCACGCCCGCCGCCAGCATCACGGGGCCGCCGGCAGCGGCGACCATCGCCATCCCGGCCGCCGCGGCGACGACGCCGATCAGCACCGGCGCGCGCGCGCCTCTCCGCCAGGTGAGCCAGGCGGCGATGACGATCGCGAGGACGAAGCTCGCGAAGGCGCCGCTGGCGATCATCCCGGCCATGCCCGACGAGAGCGCGAAGTCCTCGCGGAACTCGGGCAGGAAGAGGCCGAAGCCCATCCGCGCCGGGCCGTAGGAGATCGCGGTCGCCAGGAACCCGGCGAGCGACAGCTGCACATGACGCCTCACGGGGCGACCCCTCCCTGTCGCGCGCTCGCGGACTCCGTCTCTCCGGGGCAAGCCAGAGCGCATTCGGCGCCGCAAGGCAAGAGGGCATGCAACCGCCGGCGCGCGGTCACCCCCCCACCAGCACCCCCACCGTATAGGCCACCACCGCGCAGGTGCCGCCGATGGCGACCGTCTCGCCGATGGCGCGCAGCGCCGTCCGCGTCGTGACCTTCCAGCGCAGGAGGCCCAGGAGGACCAGCGCCCCGAAGGTGGCGGCGACGGAGAGGTGGAAGGTCGCCTCCGTCGGCTCGCGCAGGAAGTAGGGCACCAGCGGGATCGCGCCGAAGAACAGGAACGAGAGGAACGTCGCCAGCGCCTCCAGCGCCGGGCTGCCGTCGCGCGGGTCGGGCATGCCGATCTCGTGGGTCATCATGAAGTCGGCGAGCAGCTCGGGGTGCCGCCCGTAGAGGTCGGCGAAGGCGCCGATGTCCGCGTCGGGCACGCCCTTGGCGCGGAGGATCTCGAACACCTCGGCGCGCTCCTGGCGAGGGCTGTGGCGGATCTCGTGCATCTCCTTGGCGCGGGCGGCGTGGTAGACGTCCGCCTGCGAGCGCGAGGAAAGGTAGGCGCCGAGACCCATCGAGGTGGCGTCGGCGAACAGGTTGGCCAGCCCGAACAGGATCACCGCGATGGCGCCCACCTCGGCGGTGCCGGTGGCCGAGGCGCCGGCGAAGCCGGAGACGACGGCGAAGGTGGTGACGATGCCGTCATTGCCGCCGTAGACGATCTCGCGCAGGAACTCCTGGAAGCGGCCGAGCTGATGCTCGGTCTTCAGGTGCTCGCGGAACTCCTTGCTGAAGCCTGGCAATCGCGCCTCCGTCAGTTGGGCGCGAAGCGCGCCTCCATGTCCCGCCGCGCCCGCACGGCCGGGCCGTCGGGATCGATTTCGACGTCCTCCCACGTGACGACCTCGCCCGCCTTGACCGATCTCAAGAGCGAGACCCCGTGGGCGAGCCCGATGGGCAGCGCGCCGCGCGCCAGCGAGTCCGCCGCGGGCGCGAGGCGTCCCCAGACGCAGTAGCCGCCCTCGCCGTCGAGGGTCTCCCCCGCGGCGAGGTCGCGCTTGGCCACCGCCATCACGTCCCCGTTGAAGGCGCGCGACTGGCCCGTGGGCTCGCCCCGGAGCGCGGCGTTCAGCACCGAGATGCCGAGCTCGAGCCCGATCAGGTGGAAGGGGCGGTAGAGGGCGGCATGGCGCGCGCCCTGCTCGGCGACCAGGCCGTACTGGCGGAAGCTCTCGACGGCATAGTCTGTCGGCGCCTCGATGACCACGTAGACGCCCCAGCGGAGGTCGCGGTCGACGGGGCGGCCGTCGCGCTCGTGGCAGGCGACGACCTCGACCATCCCCGGGGCCTCGAGTGTGCCGCCATCGGCATGGGGCCGCAGGGTACCGGCGAGGTCGTCGACGCCGCAGGGCGGGAAGGCGAGGCCGTCC
>JBEPXW010000259.1:0-3862 GCA_041641715.1 Pseudomonadota bacterium | reverse complement strand
CACCAGCCGGTCGAGCTCGCGCCCCGCCACGCCCAACGGGTCGATCCGCGCCATCAGCGGCTGCGGCATGGTCACGCGCTCGGCCCTCAGCGCGAGGTCGTAGCCCGCGTCCTTCGCCCGCGCTCTCACCCGTGCCTCCGCCGCGGCCGCCGATGCGCTCCAGCCCGAGTGGGCCGTGAGGTCGAGCCCCGCCGCCTCGGCCGAGGCCTCGACGAGTCCGAGCGCCGACTCGGGCCGCACCGCCAGGCGCGCGCGCATGGTGTCGGACTTGATCGCCACGCGCTCCCCCGGCACGGCGAAGCTCTGGCGTGCCGGCCAGTCGACATCGAACTCGGTCGGGTTCACCGGCCCGCTGGCGATCGTGAGCACGGGGGCCGCCCAGGCCCAGCCCGCTTCCGGGTCGGTAAGCCGGATCTCCGGCACCCTCCGCTCCAGCCGGAACGGGAACCCGGAAAGTTCGATCTCGCCATGCTCGGACTGCCAGCCGGCCCGCGCCCGCTCGTCGAACCACGCCTCGAGCGCCTTCCGCTGGCCGATCGCGACCGCGTACCACCACCCGGTCCAGGCCATCGCGCCGAGGACGAGGCAGCTGAAGACGGGTCTGAGGACGCGCATGGGGCGGGGCTCACTTTGCCGGCGGGCCGCGCCACGTTATAGGAGGCGGCGGCGAAGCGCGAGACGGCTTCGCGACGGGCGGCATCGAGGCGCAAACGGCAATGGCGGGCGGCGGCTTCTGGGTTTTCGGCTACGGGTCCCTGATGTGGATGCCGGGCTTCGAGGTGGCCGAATCGCGCATGGCGCGGCTGGCGGACTACCGCCGCGCCTTTGCGCTCACCTCGATCCACTACCGCGGCACGCCCGAGCGGCCGGGCCTGGTGCTCGGTCTCGACTGGCGCCCGGGGGCCGAGTGCCTCGGCATGGCGCTGCGCGTCGACGAGGCGGGCGCGGACGAGGTCCGCCACTACCTCGCGAGCCGCGAGTTGGTCACGCGGGCCTATTTCGAGGTGATGCACCGGGTGACGCTGCTCTGCGACGGGCCGGGGCAGGGCGAGCCGGTCGAGGCGCTCTGCTACATCGTCGACCGCACGCATCCGCAATACGCCGGGCATCTCGGTCTGGATGAGCAGGCCGGGGTCATAGCCGAGGCCGAGGGTCCCTCGGGCCCCAACCGCGACTACCTCTTCCGTACGGTCGCACGGCTCCGCGACATGGGAATCGAGGACCCGGAGCTCGCCGAACTCGAGCGGCTGGTCCGCGCGCGCGCCGGCTGAGCCGGCCTCCGTGCGGAACCCCCGGCCCGCCCGCGCGTTGACACGGGCGCACGGCGGGCCACTTCACTCCGGAGCCGCACCGCACGATCCGCACCCGGCATGCCAGGAACCACGCCAATAACGAGGAGCACGCAATGGCCACCCCCGTCCGCATCATCGGCCTCTCCGGCAGCCTGCGCCGGGGCTCGTACAACACGGCGCTCGTCCGCGCCATGGCCGAGCTCGCCGGCGAGAGCGTCACGGTCGAGCCCGCGACGCTGCACGGCATTCCCGTCTACGACGGCGACCTGGAAGAGGCCGAGGGCATTCCGGAGGCCGTGGAGGCGCTCAAGGAGCGCATCGCCGCCGCCGACGGCCTGATGATCGCGACGCCAGAGTACAACAACGCCGTGCCGGGTGCGCTGAAGAACGGCATCGACTGGCTGTCGCGCCCGCCAAAGGACATCGGCCGGGTGTTCCGCGACCGCCCTGTGGCGATTACCGGCGCGACTCCGGGCGCCTTCGGCACGGCCCACGCTCAGGCGGCATGGCTGCCGGTCATTCGGACGCTCCGCATGCGGCCCTGGTTCGGCGGGCGGCTGATGATTTCCCGCGCCGGCGACGTGTTCGCGGACGAAGGCACGCTGACGGACGACGACCAGCGAAAAAAGCTCGCCGAGTTCGTCGACGGCTTTGCCACGTTCATCCGCGGGGGCGACGGCAGTTAAAGCGAAGCGAGGAGGCCGGCCACGCTAGCGCGGCCAGCCTCGCTTTGGTGGAATCCCCTCCGGCCAGGCGATGGAGAAACCGTTGCCAAGTTACCGCCGTGCGCTTGGATCCACAGCGTCTGTGCTTATTCGGCGAGCAGCCGAATTACTTGCAACGACCGTTGATCGCGCGCACATCCGCGTGCACTTGAAGAACTGGAGCCACGATCGCGAGGAGATTCAGATTCCGGTCAGTTCGGGACGCTCATCACGGGAGGAAGCACCCGGTGATGACGAAATCGAAGGGGGTGCTTCCCGGGTTGTCACTGGTGCCGTCACCTTGGGCAGGAGTGCCGTCGCCCGGAGCGTTTGGACCGATGAACCCATCGATCACGCCTCCGAGGCTGCCGTCCTCGCCGGGCTCGACGATACCGCTGGCAACACAGTCTTGTCCGAAGGTCTCGGGCTCGGCGTTGCTGCCTGAGACAGCACTTGCAGTCCCGAGCGCGCTCATAGCGGCTGCGGCTGCGATCAGACTCACGAACTTTTTCATGTCGTACCCTACCCTATCGCTAGTTAGACTTACACGTTAACGATATGTCAAAAGCAGCCTCTAGACGACAAAAAGTTCCTTTCGCAACCAATCGACAACTTAAAGCTGTCCAAGGCTAGCCTCTACTAAACCCCACGGAGCCGGAGAGCCCTTCATGCCAGGTCTGATACAGGCCGTGGGCGGAACCGGCACACAGCGGAGGCAACGAATCCGTCATTCGGTCTACGCTCTCCTGGAAGCCGGCCGCCTCCTTTTAGCTTGAAGGCGCCGCTCACCGCAGGAAGTCGGGCAGGCGCTCGAGGAAGCGGTCGACGTCCTCCCCGGCGGTGAAGAGGTGGACGGAAGCCCGCACCCGTCCGTTGTCGCTCCAGACGAGAAAGCCTTCCTCGGCGGCCCGGCCCATGATGCCGTCGCAATCGGGATGGGCGAAGGCGGCATTGCCGGCCCGGCGGGCGGGGTCTCCCGGGGTCGTAACGTCGAGTTCGAGCGCGGCGAATCCTTCGATCAGCCGGCCGCTCAGTCCGCGCAGATGGGCGGCGACCGCCTCGAGACCGTAGGCGTCGATGTAGTCGATCGACTCGGCCAGAAGATAGGCGCCGAGATGGCCGACATTGCCGTATTCGGCCTGCCGGGCGTCCGGCTTGCGGACGAAGTCGCCCGGCCCCGCGCCAGCGGTCGCCGAGCACCAGCCGGCGCCGGCGAAGACGAAGCCCGGCCGCCGCCGCCGGTTCCAGGCGAGCACCCCCTCGTGGAGCCCGAGCGCGAACTTGTACGTACAGCTCGTCACGAAGTCGGCGAGGTGACCCGGCACCGGCATCGCGCCGAGCGCGTGGCTGGCGTCGACCAGCAGCAACGCCGGCCCGCCCCCGAGCCCGGCCGACACCGTCTCGAGATCGACCTGCTGGCCCGTTAACGCGTTCACCTGGCTGACATAGACGAGCCGCGTACGTGCGTCGCAGGCGCCGAGGAGGCGGATTTCGTCCAGCGCCCAGCCCTCCGCCGGGACGAGGCGCACCTCGACGCCGCGCGGACGCAGGCTCGCCAGCGCGAAGCGCCCCGAGGCGTAGTCGAGTTCCGGGACGACCACGTTGTCGCCCTCGCGCCAGTCGAGCGCGGAGACGACGCGCATGATCCCCTCGGAGGCGTTGCCGAGGAGCGCCACGTCGCCGGCCTCGAGCCCGAGCCATCCCGCGAGCCGCGCGCGTACGACGTCCACCGTCTCCCAGTGGCGCCAGTAGCCCGCGTGGCCGTCGGCCTTGTCGCGGGCGAAGCGCTCGAAGGCCATGCGGTGGGCCACGAGCAGCGGCGGCTCGCCTCCTGTCGCGAGGTGAACCTTGCCCTCGAGCCCGATG
>JBEPXW010000258.1:0-3877 GCA_041641715.1 Pseudomonadota bacterium | reverse complement strand
GAGAAGCGCGGCGTGCGCAGCGCGATGGCGAGGTCGGCGGCGGCGAGCCAGAACGGCACCTGGCCGTGCTCGGCCGGCTGCACGACGATCTCGTTCGCGGGGATCTCGAGCCCGGCCGCGCGCGCCGCCGCGGCGATATCGGCCGGGTCGTGCCAGCCGACGAACAGGAACCGCGACTCGCCGCGCGCCCGGCGCATCCGGTCGTAGAAGCGGAGCATGTCGCCGAGCAGGTAGACCGTGCCGATCGAGCCGAGATAGGTGAGCACCGTTGCACCGGCGCCGATCCCGAGCCGCGCGCGCGCCGCGGCCCGGGTCTCGGGCGTGCGCGCGGTGAACAGGTCGTGATCGATGCAGCAGGGGATCACCGTGACGGGCTGGCCGCGCCAGGCATCCCAGCCCTCGACCACCGCCTTGGCGGCCTCGGACAGCACGACGATGTGGTCGGCGGCGGCGACGAAGGCCCGCTCCTTCGCCTTCCACTGGCGGTAGAGCTGGCGGTGGAAGGGGTTGGTCTCTGTCCAGCGGCCGCCGTCGCGCCGCTCGTCCGCCCAGAAGCCGCGCATGTCGAAGATGAACGGCACGCCGTGGCGCCGCTTCGCCGCCATCGCCGCCTCGGCAGCGAGGTAGGAGCGCGCGTGCAGCGCGTCGAAGCGCCCCGTGGCCGCGAGCCGCGAGGCCTCCCCGACCATCCGGCGCAGGTCGAGGATCTTGGCGAGGACCGGCGGGCGCGAGCGGAACGGGAAGGCGTGCCAGGCGGTGCCGAGCCGGTCCGTGTCCGCCTTCACCCTGTCGCCGATCCGCGCGAGCCGGTCGCGCTGCTCGAAGCTCAGCACCTCGAAGCTGTGCCCCGCCGCAGTCAGCCCCTCGATATAGGGCCAGATCTGGCTCTGGCCGAGCAGGCTGGTGAGCCCGTCATAGGTGACGAAGAGAACGTGCATCGCTCTATCGCTCCACGCGCGCGCCGAGGGGCGGCGCTCTTATCACCGCGGGCCGGGGGCGGGTCAAGGCGGCCGGGCCGACCGCGCCGCGCCATGGAACGGACCGGGCAAGCGGGCCGCGGCCGGAGTATGGTCCGAGTTGTGACCACGCTCCGCTTTCGCGCGTCCGCGCCCGTCGTTCCGGCTCTTCCGCTGAGGAGTGCCGGGCTGGTTGGTTGCCCGGCGTCATCGCAAGATAAACGTCATCGCCCATGGCCGCGCCAGCATGCGTGTCGGAGGCGGAGCCCGCGTGCCGGGCGCTCGGTGGAGCGGTGGACCGGCGCCTCCCCGGGCGTCGTCGCGGTTGCCGCTGCCGGGGTCCGTCATGCTTAAGGCGGCGGGCAGAAAGCTTCTCCGGTTGCTGCCGCGAACGCGTATGTTCGATCTCGTCCATATGCTCGTCTATTTCATCTACGCGCAGCGGCGGCTGCCGAGGCGGAACAGTGGCCTCCTGAACGATTACCTTTTCTTCCTCAAGGCCGGGCCGGAGCTCGCCGACGCGCTGCGCCAGATCACCTCCGACAAGGTCTACGCGAAGTATTTCATCGACGAGGTTGCCGGCGCGCGCGTGACGCCCGAGACCTACGCGGTTTTCCACTCGGTGGATCGGATCAGACGGCGCGACCTGCCCGAGCGGTGCGTGCTGAAGCCGTCCCACGCCTCGGGCACAATCGTCTATCTCGACGGCCCGGACCAGGAGATCGGCGAGGACGAGCGCGAGGCCCTGCGGCAGGCGCTTGCCCGCGACATTTACGCCGAGACGCGCGAGATCAACTACAAGTATCTGCCGAAGCGGATTCTCTGCGAGGAACTGATCCAGGCGCGGGACGAAATAAAGGACTACAAGCTGTTCTGTTACAAGGGCCGCGTCAGGTTCACGCAGGTGGACTGGGACCGGCACGGCCTGCACAAGCAGAATTTCTATGACGCGGAGTGGAACCCGATCCACGTCACCTACAACCGGAACCCCACCGGCGCGTGGGAGCCCTTGCCCGAAAATTACGCGCGCATGTGCGAGCTCGCCGAGAGGATCGCGCGGCACTTCGAGTGGGTGCGCGTCGACCTCTACATCCGGGACGGGCGCATCTTCGTCGGCGAGCTGACCCATTGCCACAACCAGGCGAACGGGGTGTTCGGCTCGCTCGAGGAGGAGCGGCGGATCTCGCGGATCTTCTTTGGCGAGGCTCCTAGGGATGACGCGAGAGTTGCTCCTCGGGCTCCAGCCAGTGTGAAAGATCCCGATCCAGAAGCTCCGCCAGCTTGCTGATCTCCGGCGCGAAGTGGTCGAGCAGAATGGCGCGCGTCTCCGGCGTAACGCGGGCGAGCCGGTCTTCGGAGGTCACATTGGCGCGCAGAATTCGCCGCCCCAGGCCGAGGGATCTTCGGAACCCCAGCCGGCGCTTCCAGAGGCCGAGACCGTGCGCCACGCGGCTTACCAGGATCGACCGGGGCTGCCGCGCCGTGTTTCTGCGCGGAAACGGCGCTTCGTGCGAGGCGACATCCAGGAACTCTGCCAGCCGGTTCAGCTCGACCTGGGGATTCCGGACGAAGTCGTCGAGGACGATGCTCAGGAGCCGCCCCTCCGGGACGTGGCGCGCGAGGTTCTCGAAGTGTGTCCCCAGCGCGCACCAGTCCCGGTAGACCTCGCCGGAGCGGTAGCTCCGCTGCACGAACCAGATCCAAATCTCCTTGTCGGAGGTCCAGGCCTCCAGGAAGTCCCGACGCGGCTGCGCACCCTGGTGGACAAGCATGTTGTGCAGCGACACCGTCATCTCGACCGGGTTGCGCAGGCAGACGACGAAGCGCGCCTCGGGCTGGTACTCCAGGATCTGGTCGATCGCCTCGCCGGAATAGATCGTGTGTGTCGAGGCCTCGCCCAGCGCCCTGTGGCGGGGCAGGGCGTGGGCGTAGCACTGCTCGTATTCCGCCAGGGTCCTGCAGGACGACTCGATCGTGGGGTGGAAGAAGTGCGGCTCCTTCGGCTTCGACATGCAGATTTCGGGATGGGTGTCGAGCCAGTGGTAGAGCGACGTGGTCCCGCATTTCGGGGCGCCGACGATGAAGAAGGTTGGCTTTCGTGCGGCCAAGGCGGCCTCCGTCACTCTTAACTGAACAGTCCGGGCCCGGCCGTCACGGCCGGGTCTATCCCCAGATCCCTCCGAGCCCGATGGCGGACGAAGGTCGTGTGGGCGACGACACCGGTCACTCTCGCACAGGCGGAACCGAGAACGCCAAGCGTGGGAATCAGAACCGTGCCGAGCGCCACGGCGACCGTCAGCGAGATCCCGTGCCCCGAGAGCGTGACCGCCTCGCGGCGCGCCATGTTCATCAGCATCACTCCGGGGCCAAGCAGGGTAACGATGCCATGCGCGGCCGTCAGCACGAGAAGCGCGTGCCAGGCGGCCACGAACTCCGGGCCGAAGAGCGTCGCCAGGAGCCACTGCCCGGCAAGCAGAAAACCGACGAGCCCGCCCAGCGAGAGCGAGAAAGCGACGCGCGCGATCCGCGGAAGGAGCCGCTGGAGCGGGGCCTGCGCGCCCTCGGCGAGCAGCCGCGCGATCCGCGGCGCCGCGGCCGTCTGGGCCACCATCGCGCCGGCGATGACCACGTCGGCGCCGCGCAGTGCGATCCGGAGAAGCCCCACCGCCTCCACGCTTCCGAGCGCCCCCGTCAGCAGCAGGAGAAGCTGTGGCTGCGCCTGCATCATGCCGCTAGCGCCGCTGAGGCGGAGCATCGCGGCCAGCCATGCCCGCCAGCGAACCACCCGACCGCCCTGCCGGAGCGTCGCGCGGAAATGCACGAGGAAGAGTGACGCCGCGACGCCGAGCGCCAGCATGCCCGTCGCCAGCTGCACGATGATCGCTCGCGCCGGCGTCAGCCAGCCGGGGTTACAAACCTCT
>JBEPXW010000257.1:1157-3897 GCA_041641715.1 Pseudomonadota bacterium | reverse complement strand
AAGAGCCCCGTGAACCGCCGCGAGTACGGCCCCGGCGAGCACGGCCAGCGCCGCCGCGGCAAGCTCTCGGACTTCGGCCAGCAGCTCAAGGCGAAGCAGAAGCTGAAGGGCTATTACGGCGACCTGACCGAGAAGCAGTTCCGCCGCATCTACTCGGACGCCATGAGCGCGCGCGGCGACACCTCGGAGATGCTGATCGGCCTCCTCGAGCGCCGGCTCGACGCGGTGGTCTACCGCGCCAAGTTCGTGCCCACGGTCTTCGCCGCGCGGCAGTTCGTCAACCACGGCCACGTGCAGGTGAACGGCAAGCGCGTCAACGTGGCGAGCTATCGGGTCAAGGACGGCGACGTCGTCTCGGTCGCCGAGAAGTCGAAGCAGATGGCTCTGGTGCTCGAGGCGATCCAGTCGCCCGAGCGGGACACCCCCGATTATCTCGAGGTCGACCACAAGAAGCTGACCGCTACCTTCCTGCGCCAGCCCGCGCTCGCGGACGTGCCCTACGCCGTGCAGATGGAGCCGCAGCTCGTGGTCGAGTACTACGCCCATCACTGATTCGGCGCCGGTGGCGCCACGCGGTTGCGGCGGCCGGGCTGCGCGAATCCCGGCCGCCGTCGTCTTGTGACAGACGCGCCGTTCGTGTTGGCCCGGACCGTGGCGCGGACGCGCTCTGCCTCTGGCGAAACGCGCCGAGGCACGCTAGATAGCGGCCGGAATCCGTCGAGCGAGAGGGACGCGCCGCATGCCGAAGATCACCTATATCGAGCACAACGGCACCGAGCACACCATCGACGTGCCGGTGGGCCTGACGGTGATGGAAGGGGCCGTGCAGAACAACGTCCCCGGCATTGAGGCCGATTGCGGCGGCGCCTGCGCCTGCTCGACCTGCCATGTCTACGTCGACTCCGGCTGGGTGGAGAAGCTGCCGGAGGCGGAGGAGATGGAGCTCGACATGCTCGACTTCGCCTACGAGCCGGACCCCGAGCGCTCGCGGCTGACCTGCCAGCTCAAGGTGACCGAGGAGCTCGACGGTCTCGTGGTGCGGATGCCGGAGAAGCAGATTTGAGGCGGCTGCCCGCGAGTCTCTGCCTGGTGGGCTTCCTCGCCGCCGCACCCGCGCTCGCCTGCGATTACCCCGCCGGCCCGCCTGGCACCGAGGCGGTCACCGCCGAGGGCAAGGGCGTGGTCTGGGCCTACTACTCCAACGCAACCGACCGCTATCGCCACGGCGTGCTCGGCGACGAATGGGAAGCGAGCGCGCTGCGCACGATGATCGCCGACACCATGACGATCGGGCCCTGCGAGACCTCCGTCTGGCTCGGCGACGCGGCGGTGTTCGAGGACACGCGCCCGCGCATCGCCGATGTCACCGGCGACGGCCTCAACGACGTGGTGGTGGTGGAGACGAGCCTGACCGAGGGCGCGCAGCTCGCCGTCTATGGCGCGGACCGCGATGCGCTCGTGAAGCTCGCCGCGACGCCCCATATCGGCCAGCCCTACCGCTGGCTGGCGCCGGCCGGAATCGCCGATTTCGATGGCGACGGGGTCAGGGACGTGGCCTATGTGGAGACGCCGCATATCGGCGGCGTGCTGCGCATCTGGTCCTTCCGCGGCGGCGAGGCGCGCGAGATCGCCGCCGCCCCCGGCTACGCGAACCACAGGATCGGAGAGCCTTTCATCACGGGCGGCGTGCGCGACTGCGGCCATGGGCCGGAGCTCGTGCTGCCGAGCGCGGACTGGTCGCGGACGTTGCTCGTCTGGGTGCACGAGGGCGTGGTGGAGTCCGCCGTGCTGGCCCCTGACGCCACGCCGGAGACGGTGGCCGGCGCGCTGGAGTGCGCCTCATGACCGCCCCCGCGCGCCGGCCCTTGGTGGGCGTCACCGCCTTCCAGCACCGGATCGACGACACCTTCGACGCCCAGATCTGCGGCAACCGCACGCCGGAGGCTGTCGCCGAGGTGGCGGACTGCCTTCCGCTGATCGTCGCCGGCCTGCCCGGCGCCGCGACCACGGGCGAGCTGTTCGACCTGCTCGACGGCCTCGTCCTGACCGGCGCGCGGCCGAACGTCCATCCGAGCCATTACGGCCACGAGGAGACCGAGGGTCATGGCCCCTTCGACCGGGGCCGCGACGAGGTGGTGCTGCCGCTCGTGCGCGCCATGGTCGAGGCGGGCAAGCCGGTCTTCGGCATCTGCCGCGGCATCCAGGAGATGAACGTCGCCTATGGCGGCACGCTCTACCCGGAGGTCGGCGCGCTGCCCGGCCGCATGAACCATCGGATGCCGAAGGGCGAGAAAGACCCGGAGGTGATCTTCCGGAGACGCCACACCGTCACCTTCTGCGAGGGCGGCGCGTTCCACCGCCTCGTCGGCCACGACGCGGCGGTCGTCAACTCGCTGCACGGCCAGGCCGTCTGGGAGCCGGGGCCGCGCGTCGTCGTCGAGGGCTGGGCCGAGGACGGCACCATCGAGGCGATCTCGATCGCCGGCGCGCCCGGCTTCGCCCTCGGCGTCCAGTGGCACGCCGAGTACGACGCCGCCGCCGACCCGGTGAGCCGGGCGCTCTTTGCCGCCTTCGGCGCGGCGGCGCGCGGGATCGCGGCGGCGGCCTGAGACGATCCGCCGCTCGCATTCACGCACGGCCGGGGATAGAGAGGCGCCATGAACGAGATGAAGCCCACAGAGGCCCGCGAGCCGGCGGCCGGCGAGGCCCACACGACGGATGCCTGCATCATCGGGGCGGG
>JBEPXW010000257.1:0-1147 GCA_041641715.1 Pseudomonadota bacterium | reverse complement strand
GTCGGCCTGTTCGCCGTGTTCGAGCTGGGCCTCCTGGACATGCGCTGCCACCTGGTCGACATCCTCGACCGGCCTGGCGGGCAGTGCGCCGAGCTCTACCCGGAGAAGCCGATCTACGACATCCCGGCGCTCCCGGTCTGCACGGGGCAGGAGCTGACCGACCGGCTGATGCAGCAGATCAGCCCGTTCGACGCGCAGTTTCACTTCTCCCAGATGGCGATCCGGCTCGAGAAGCGGCCACCCTCGGACGCACTGCCCGAAGGCGGCTGGCGGGTCGTGACGGATGCCGACACCGTGATCGACTGCAAGGTGGTGGTGGTCGCCGGCGGCGGCGGCAGCTTCGTGCCGAAGAAGCCGTCGCTCGAGGGCATCGAGGACTACGAGGGGACCAGCGTCTTCTACTCCGTGCGCGAGATGGCGCGGTTCAAGGACAGGAAGATACTCGTCGCCGGGGGCGGCGACTCGGCGCTCGACTGGGTGCTGAACCTGCAGCCCAAGGCGGCGTCCATGGCGCTGATCCACCACCGCGACGGGTTCCGGGCGGCGCCCGACAGCGTCAACAAGATGCGCGCCCTGGTCGAGGCCGGCGACATGGACCTGCACATCGCCAAGCTGAAGGGGCTGAAGGGCGAGGACGGGCGGCTCGAGGCCGTCGTCGCGCAGTCGCAGGACAAGGGCGAGTACGAGATTCCCTGCGACACGCTGCTGCCCTTCTACGGCCTCACCATGAAGCTCGGCCCCGTCGGCGAGTTCGGCTACGAGATCAAGGACAACCTGATCGTCGTCGACACCGAGAAGTTCGAGAGCTCCATCCCCGGCATCTTCGCCATCGGCGACATAAACTGGTATCCGGGCAAGCTGAAGCTGATCCTCTGCGGCTTCCACGAGGCGGCGCTGATGGCCCAGCAGGCCTTCCGGATCTGCTTCCCGGACAAGAAGCTGCGCTTCCAGTACACCACGTCCTCGACCTCGCTCCAGAAGAAGCTGGGGGTGTGACGCGCGGGCGGCCGGCTTCTCTCGCGGCGGGGCTTGCATTAACCATGAATCGCGTCCAAAGCGCGTATCCAATGAAATCAATGACTTGACCCTGTGTCCACGCGTGGACACGGCGAACGGTGTCGTGATTTCCAATGCAGCGCGACCTCAG
>JBEPXW010000256.1:0-3899 GCA_041641715.1 Pseudomonadota bacterium | reverse complement strand
GGCCTCCATCCGCTCGGCCAGCATCTTCCAGGCCGCCTTGCGGTCGTGGCGGCGCTTGGCGTTCAGTATGTTCTCCGCGACCGACCGGCCCGGGTTGAACCGCTCCTCGTCGAAGAAAACGAAGTCATCGCGGCCGCGGAGGTGCTCGCGCGCCTTGGCCTGAGCCGCCATTAGGCGCTCGATCCGATTCTCGTTCAGCACGTCGAGGCGATCGCGGGTATCCACGAAGGCGAGCGCGAGCACCAAGAGCGTCTCGCGCTGCTCGGGCCGGATCGAGTCGAGCGGCTGCCCGTGGAAACTTCGCACCAGCTCGGCGGCAGCGAGGATGTCGGCCTTCGGATAGGCCGGGAAGCCGTCGAGCACGGACGAGCCCTCGCCAACGGTCTCAACCAGCGTGGCGAACTCCTCTGCAATATCGCGCCCGACCTCCTCGAGCTCGCGTCGGATACCGACAGCGTCGAGCGTGTCGGCGACAATCGGCATCCGCACGTAGCCGCGCACGTCCGGGGCGGGTTGCGACGGCAGCCCGAAGAACACGTTCTCCATCAGGTCGCCATTGCTGTTGAATCTGCCCGGCTCCCAGTGCTCGACGACGTCGGCGAGCTCGTCGGCGTCGAAGGCGGCGCGGAGCTCGGCGCGCGCGGCAAGGATCGGGCCGGTCCAGCGCTCCGCCTCGGCCGGGTCGAGCCGGCTGTCGAGGGCGCTGCCGACGAGATCGTCGGCCAGGCCGACACGCTCGACGAGCGTGAGGATGCGCCGGTCCAGCCCCTCGGGCCCGTCGACGCCGGCGGCCTCGTAGTCCACCCAGTCACCCTCGGGATCGGCGGTCAGGTTCCCGGTGCGCCGGGCTTCGCGCAGGAGTGACATCGCCTCCGCGGTGGACTGCTCAGCAAGGTCGGGGGCCCGGCGGAGCAGCCCGTAGACCAGGTTGTCACGGATCGAGCGATTGAGCATCCCGGGCTCCGCGCCGACATAGGAGAGCGTGGCGCCGAGCCGGGGCAAGGTGACCTCGGTCAGCGCCTGCCCGCCCATGGCGACACGCCCCGCCGCCGGCTCCGCCAGCCCCGCCATCATGCGCAAGAGCGCATCGCGCGAGCCGTTGCCGCCGCCGAACACGGCCACCGTCTCGCCCGGCCGGATCGTCAGGCGCGGAACGGTCAGGCCCCCGCTGCCGGGGCCACCCTCGACGCCCTCGAGCTCGAGATCGCCGCGGAGCGGCTCGTGGGTCTCGTCATAGATGCGCTCCGGCGGATGAACGCCCTCGCCGGTGAAGCTCTCGATCACGTACTCGAAGCGGGCGTTGAAGTCGGTCCAGCGCTGGATGTAGTTCAGCACCTCGCGCCACGGCCCGGCCAGGTCCTTGTAGGCTGCCAGAACCGCCACCAGCGAGCCGAAGTCCAGCCGGCCGACGATCACCAGGTAGCCGCCGATGGCGTAGAAAAAGAACGGCACGAGCTGGTTGAGGAAGTTGTTGACGAACTTGATCGTGAACTTGCGGCGAAACAGGTCGAGCCGGATCTGCGTGTTGGTGTGCAGCCGGCTGGTAAGCTGCGCCAGGTGCCAGCGTGGCGTGTCGTTGGTGAATATCTCCGGGATATTGCCGACGCTCTCGCCGATGTTGTCCGCGAGGACGCGATTGTTCGCGGCCCGCGCGCGGTTTAGCCGGATCACCTTTTTCTGCAGGATGGGGATAATGATCGCCTGCACCGGGTAGAGCGAGATCGCGGCGAGTCCCAGCCAGAAGTCCTGGACGAAGATGAACACCATGTAGACGACCAGCAGGCCGCCCTGGAAGGCAGGGGTGGAGATCACCTCGCCGATGAACCCGCCGAGCGGCTCGATCTCGGCCAGCATCGCCTGGATCACCTCGCCCGGCTTCGTCGTGCGGAAGCGAGAGATGCGGTAGCGAAGCACCTGCTCGAACAGCATGAAGCGCAGCCGGCGGAGCATGCGCTCGCCGCACATGCCCACCGCGATCCAGAGCACCCATTTCACGCCGTTGATCGCCACCACCATGCCGAGAAAGGCGAAGCAGAGCAGCAGCAGGTAGGGGACCTGGTCGAACTCGAAGCCGAGGATCACGCGGGGAAAGCCGCTGCCGTCGATCGCGTCGTTGACGATGATCTTCGGGATCTCGAGCGACAGGTAGACCATCGGGAACGACATGATGGTCAGCGCCAGGATGATCAGCTGGTCGCGTTTCGAGTTACGCCAAACGAAACTTAAGAAGTTGGAATCCATGAAACCCCCCGGCGGGAGAATGTTCCCCAACGCTACGGCCCGTGCAAGCGAAGAATTTCCTGTCCCGTCGGCCCCGAGCCCGGCGGTCAGTCCGCTAGGCGGTCAGTCCGCTAGAAGGTGAAGCGCGACGCTCCGGCGGCGCGCCGGGTCGCGGTGCTCCCAGAGGAAAATGCCCTGGTAGCGGCCGAGGGCAAGGCGCCCCTCGAGGACGGGGATGGCGATGTTAACGCCGGAGAGCACGGTGCGGATGTGGCCGGACATATCGTCCGGCCCCTCGGCGTGATGCCGGTAGAGTTCCGACCCGCCCTGCGGGGCGAGCTTGTCGAAGGCGTCCTCGAGGTCGCGCATCACGTCCGGGTCACAGTCCTCCTGGATGGCGATTGAGGCCGAGGTGTGCTGGCACAGGAGCGTCAAAAGCCCCGTCTCCACCCGCTGTGCCGCGGTCCACTCGGCCACCTCCGACGTGATCATGTGGAGCCCCGGGCCGGCCGGCTCGAATGTGAGGATTCCGGTTACCTGCCGCATGGCGCCATGCTAGGCGATGCGGGCGCCGGAATGAAGGGGAGGGCGATGGACTATGATCCGGATCTTCCGTGGCGGGACCTCCGCGGGGAAGGCTTCAACACCCATATCGGGCCGATCCAGTTCGCACCGCGCGGCCCCGCACGCTGGTGTGCGACGCTGGTCTTGGAGGCGCGGCACATGAATGTTGCCGGCGTGTGCCACGGCGGGGTGCTGCTCAGCCTCGCCGACGTCGCAATGGGCGCGGCGACCTTCGACGCCGGCGACGGGCACCCCTGTGCCACGATCCAGATGGACGCCCACTTCCTCGCCGCGGCGCGGGCCGGGCAGCGCATGCTGGCCGCGGCCACCCAGCTGCGCAAGGTGCGCGACCTGTCCTTTATGCAGTGCGAGGTCTGGGCCGAGGGTCGCCAGGTGCTCAGGGCCAGCGGGACATGGAAATATCTCGCTAGCCGCGGGCCGGGCGCCGGCGAGACAGGAGGCAACGCCTGAGGCGGCCCCCTCAGGCCGAGCCAAGGTCCGAAATCAGCTTGTCCACGTCGCCGCCACGCGAATCCAGCATGCTGCCGATCTCCTCGCGCTGGGTGACGAGAAGCGAGATGCCCTCGATGACGATGTCGGCGATCACGGTCCGCCCCGGCCGATCGGTAACCAGCCACTCGACAGCGACGGGCGGCTCTCCGACGCGCATGATTGAGGTCTGGACCAGCATTCCCTTGCGGCCGGCGTCGACGACCCCTTCGATGCGGAAAAGGTCCTCCTTCTTCGCCTCGCCAGAGTATTCCTCGAACTTGCCAGCGTAGACGGCGGAGACGAAGCGCGTGAAGGCCTCGACAAAGCGCGTCTGCTGCGAATCGCTCATGCCGCGCCATGCCGGGCCGGCCACGAAACGCGCGATTTGGGGCATCGCGGCGCGGTTCTTCATTATGGCGCGCAGGCGCTCAGCCTTGTCGGCGCTGTCGCCGGAGTCGTCGAGCAACGCCGCCACCTCCTCAATGGTGCCGCGGACGAACTCCGTCGCCTCGTCCGTGGTCAGCGCCGGCGCTCGCAAGGGTAGCAGCGCGGCGGCGCAGGCGACGGCCATCCCGTAGCCCGCGCGGCGCAGAAAAACGCGTCGATGCATCATCATGTCGTCT
>JBEPXW010000255.1:0-3927 GCA_041641715.1 Pseudomonadota bacterium | reverse complement strand
GAAATGCCCCGTCTCTCCGGGGCTTGACGCCGGGATGCGCACGACTATAGTGCGCGCTTCCCGGCGACACGAGAGTCGCCTCCGCCGTGACGGGCGCCTTCGGGGCCGCCTCCCTGCGGGGGCGGCGTCCTTTGCTGGGCTCTCGTGAGGGCAGGAACGGCCGGCGCGCGCGCCGGCGTCTTTGGATTTCGGCCTGCCGCGGCGGGCAACACAGGATGGAGCTGGAACAGTGGCGCGGATAGCTGGCGTTAACATTCCGACCAACAAGCGGATTCCGGTCGCGCTGACCTATATCTACGGCATCAGCCACTCGACCGCGCGGGGCATCTGCGAGACGGTCGGCGTCGACCAGGCCCGCCGGGTCAACGAGCTCTCGGACGCCGAGCTGGTGGCGATCCGCGAGCACATCGACCAGAACATCCAGGTCGAGGGCGAGTTGCGCCGCGAGAACGCGGTGAACATCAAGCGCCTCATGGACCTCGGCTGCTATCGCGGGCTGCGCCACCGTCGCGGCCTGCCGGTGCGCGGCCAGCGCACCCACACCAACGCCAGGACGCGCAAGGGCAAGGCGCGCCCGATCGCCGGCAGGAAAAAGTAAGGAGACGCTTTATGGCTCGCGAGAAGCGCGTCGCGGTCAAGCGCAAGGAGCGCAAGAACATCACGGCGGGCGTCGCCCACGTGAACGCGTCGTTCAACAACACGATCATCAACATCACCGACGCGCAGGGCAACTCGATCGCCTGGTCGTCGGCCGGCCACATGGGCTTCAAGGGCTCGCGCAAGTCGACGCCCTATGCCGCGCAGATGGCCGCCGATGACGCGGGCCGCAAGGCGCAGGAGCACGGTGTGCGCACGCTCGAGGTGCTCGTGCAGGGCCCGGGATCGGGCCGCGAATCGGCGCTCCGCGCGTTGCAGGCCGTGGGCTTCTCGATCAACGCGATCAAGGACGTGACGCCGATTCCGCATAACGGCTGCCGGCCGCCGAAGCGCCGGCGCGTTTGAGAAATTGAATCCGCGGCCAGCGGCCCGGCGCCGGACGCTCCGGCGGGCGGGCCGCGTCCGCATCCTCGGGGTGCGCCCGGTTGCCGGATCCGACCGGGTGCTGGCATGGAGGACCTGACCGTGATCCACAAGAACTGGCTGGAACTGATCAAGCCGCAGGCGCTGGCGACGGAGCCGGGTGACGACCCGTCCCGCGTCGCCACCGCGGTCGCCGAGCCGCTCGAGCGCGGCTTCGGCCTCACCATGGGCAACGCGCTGCGTCGCGTGCTGCTCTCCTCGCTCCAGGGCGCGGCTGTGACCGCCGTGCAGATCGACGGCGTTCTGCACGAATTCTCGTCGATCCCCGGCGTGCGCGAGGACGTCACCGACATTGTGCTGAACCTGAAGGGCATCGCCGTCCGCATGGACGGCGAGGGGCCGAAGCGCCTCCAGCTCAATGCCACCGGCCCGGGCGTCGTCACCGCTGCGGACATCACCGAGATCATGGGCGTAGAGATCATCAACAAGGATCACGTGATCTGCCACCTGGACTCGGGCGGGCTGCTGCACATGGAGCTGACCGTCGGCACCGGCAAGGGCTACCAGCCGGCCGACAAGAACCGGCCCGAGGACGCGCCGATCGGCTTCATCCCCGTGGACGCGCTCTACTCGCCGGTCAAGCGCGTCTCCTACAAGGTGACGCCGACCCGCGAGGGTCAGGTGCTCGACTATGACCGCCTGGCGATCACGGTGGAGACCGACGGCACGCTCAGCCCGGACGACGCGCTCGCCTATGCCGCGCGCATCCTGCAGGACCAGCTGCAGATCTTCATCAACTTCGAGGAGCCGCGCGAGGCCGCCGGCGCCGGCGAGGAGGAGGAGCTGGAGTTCAACCCGCTGCTCCTGAAGAAGGTCGACGAGCTCGAGCTCTCGGTCCGATCGGCCAACTGCCTGAAGAACGACAACATCGTCTATATCGGCGATCTCATCCAGAAGACCGAGGCCGAGATGCTGCGCACGCCGAACTTCGGCCGCAAGTCGCTGAACGAGATCAAGGAGGTGCTCGCCGGCATGGGCCTCCATCTCGGCATGGACGTGCATAACTGGCCGCCGGAGAACATCGAGGACCTGGCCAAGAAGTACGAGGACCAGTTCTGAGCCGGACCCCGCGGGGCGCGTGACCGCGCGCGCCCCTTGCCACCACCCGGGCATCCGCCCCAAGGAGGCCGCCGCAAGAGGCGGCCGGACAAAGCACAAAGCAAGGAGACAGAGATGCGCCACGGTCACGGACACCGCAAGCTCGGCCGCACGCCCGAGCACCGCCAGGCGATGCTCGCCAACATGGCCTGCTCGCTGATCGAGCACGAGCAGATCAAGACCACGCTGCCGAAGGCCAAGGAGCTCAAGCCCTATGTCGAGAAGCTGATCACGCTCGCCAAGCGCGGCGACCTGCACGCGCGGCGCCTCGTCTCGGGCCAGATCAAGCAGGACCAGGCGGTGAAGAAGCTCTTCGAGACCCTCGGCGCCCGCTACCAGGAGCGTCAGGGCGGCTACTCCCGCGTGCTCCGCGCCGGCTTCCGCTACGGCGACATGGCGCCGATGGCGATCGTGGAGCTGGTCGACCGCGACCCGGAGGCCAAGGGCGCCGGCGACCGCGCCCGCGTCGCGGCGGAAGAGGCCGCCGAGGAAGAGTAAGGCGCGATCCGCGGCGATGATCTTGGAGCTCGTCGCCGCGAACCTGGTCATTTTCCTCGCCGCCACGCTGCAGGCCACCACCGGCGTCGGTTTCGCCATGGTGGCCGTGCCGCTCCTCGCGCTCATCAGTCTCGCCTGGGTGCCCGCGCCCATGCTGATCTGCAACCTGGCGCTCTCCGCCACGATCATGCGCCGCAGCCGCGCCGCGCTGGTCCCCGCCGAGGGGCCGCCGCTCGTCGCCGGGCTCGTGCTCGGCACCTTAGCGGGCGCGGGGCTTCTTGCGGTCTTTCCGCGCGAGGGCATGGGCGCGCTGATCGGCGCCATCATCCTCGCCGCGGTGCTGGCGAGCCTCGCCGTGCCGCCGCTCCGCATCACCGGGGGGCGTCTCTTCACCGGCGCCCTGCTCGGCGGCGGCACCGGGGTGATCGCCGCCATGCACGGGCCGCCGCTGATCCTGCTCTACCAGCGCGAGGCGCCGGAGAAGGTGCGCGCCACCATGGCCGGCGTCTTTCTCTTCGGCTGCGTCCTGGCGCTCGGGTCGCTCTGGATGACGGGCCTGCTCGGCTCCGGCGACCTCTGGCGCGGCCTCGCGCTCCTGCCGGGGGTCGGGTTCGGCTTCCTTGCCGGGCGGACGCTCGCCGGCAGGCTCTCGGGCCCGGCGGTGCGCTGGGCGATGCTCGCCGTCTCGGGCGTCGCGGGGGCGGCGCTGCTGGCTCGCTCGCTCTGAGCCCCGCCGCCGCGCTTGGCGCGGCGGCGCCATGCCTCTAACTATGCGGCAAGCCTGCGCCACGGATTGGGGGAGACGGACATGACATTCGCCAGGGTCCTCGCCACGCTCACGCTGGCCCTCGCCGCAACGCTCGCCGGGCCCGCTGCCGAGGCCCAGCGGGTGCCCGAGAGCGCCGCCGAGATCCAGCTCAGCTTCACGCCGGTGGTGAAGAAGGCCGCCCCGGCGGTCGTCAACATCTACACCCGAAAGGTGGTCGAGCGCCGCTTCAGCCCGTTCTCCGGCGATTCCTTCTTCGAGGACATGTTCGGCGACATGTTCCCCGAGCTGACCCGCCGGCGGATCGAGAACTCGCTCGGCTCGGGCGTGATCGTGGACCCCTCGGGCATCATCGTCTCGAACTACCACGTGGTGGGCGGCGCCGACGAGATCACCGTCGTCCTCCACGACCGGCGCGAGTTCGAGGGCCGGGTCCTGCTCGCCGACGAGGAGACCGACCTCGCCGTGGTGGCGCTCGAAGGCGC
>JBEPXW010000254.1:0-3929 GCA_041641715.1 Pseudomonadota bacterium | reverse complement strand
GTCCGTCACCAGCACGGAGAGGTTGAACATGCGCAGCCGGCCCGGGTCGCGCTTGGCGTCGATGAACGCCTCGATGTCGGGGTGGTCGCAGCGCAGCGTGGCCATCATCGCGCCGCGGCGCGAGCCCGCCGACATGATGGTGCGGCACATCGAGTCCCAGACGTCCATGAAGGAGAGGGGGCCCGAGGCGTCGGCGCCGACGCCGTGCACCGGCGCGCCCTTCGGCCGGATCGTCGAGAAGTCGAAGCCCACGCCGCCGCCCTGCTGCATGGTCAGGGCGCCTTCCTTGAGGCCCTGGAAGATGCCCTCGAGACTGTCGGGGATCGCCCCCATGACGAAGCAGTTGAAAAGGGTCACGTCGCGCGCCGTGCCCGCCCCCGCGAGGATCCGCCCCGCGGGCAGGAAACGGAAGCCCTCGAACGCCTCGTGGAACCGCGCCTCCCAGGCGGCGCGCTCCTTCTTCGGCTCGACCGCGGCCAGCGCGCGGGCGACGCGGCGCCAGGTGTCCTCGACGGTGGCGTCGACGACCGCGCCCTCGGCGCTCTTGAGCCGGTATTTCATGTCCCAGATCTGCTCGGCGATCGGGGCGGCGAAGGCGCTCATTCGGAACCTCGGGACAGCGTGCGGGCCCGGGGGCGAGCCGGGCATGAACAATAAGCGAACATATCCTGCCTTGCCCGTCGGGGTCAACTCGGCGTCGACGGGCCCGCTCGACGCGGATGTAACAGGCGGGGCACAATGCAGGCGGTCCGAACCGCGGCGGGCACGCTAGGCTTGCCCGGCCGGCCCCGCCCGCCTAAGGTCGCGCCAAGATAAACGAGGGGCAGTTGAGCAGGCGATCCTTGGGCAGACAAGGAACTCGGTGCGGGTTCGCATGGGCGCAGGTCGCCCTTGCGGTCGCCGTGGCGCTCGGCGCGCCTGCGGTCGCCGAGGAGCCCGTGGAGCCGGACAAGCCGAGCCGCAACCTATACGGCATGACCGGGCTGATCGACATGCCCACCGCCGAGATGCAGCCTGACGGCGAGATCAGCTTCACCACCAGCTACTTCGCCGGCTACCACCGCAACACCGCGACGGTGCAGATTCTGCCCGCGGTCGAGGCGGCCTTCCGCTACTCCGTCCTCGACGACCTCGCGGGCTTCGGCGAGAACCTGTACGATCGCAGCTTCGACATCAAGCTGCGCCTGATGCACGAGGGGCCGATCTGGCCCTCGGTCTCGATCGGCCTGCAGGACTTCCTCGGCACCGGCGTCTACTCGGGCGAGTACCTCGTCGCGACCAAGAGCCTTCTCGACGGCGACATCAAGGTCACCGGCGGCGTGGGCTGGGGCCGCCTGGGCGGCGTCGACACTCTCGACAATCCGTTCTGCCGGCTGGTCGACCGCCTCTGCGTGCGCGACCAGCTGACCACGAACACCGGCGGCACGGTCGACATCGACACCTACTTCTCGGGCGAGCGCGTCGGGCTGTTCGGCGGCATCGAGTGGCGGACGCCGCTCGACGGGCTGACCTTCAAGGCCGAGGTCAGCAGCGACGCCTACGACCAGGAGGAGCGGAGCTCCTCCTTCGAGCAGGACACGCTGGTCAATTTCGGTCTCGAATACCGGGTCAACGACGCCGTCGATGTCGGGGCGTACTACATGTACGGCAGCGAGATCGGCGTGCGGCTGAGCCTCACCGGCAATCCGTTCCGCCCCCCCGTCCCGGCCGATAACGAGCCCCCGCCGCTGCCCGTCATGCCGCGGCCCGAGCCGGACGAGGATGCGGTGACACGGCTCTTCGGGCGGGTGCGCGAGATGTTGGGCGGCGAGCCGACGACCGTCGCCTTCGCGGAGACGGGGGTGACCGAGGTCGAGGTCTCCGAGTCCGATGGGGGGGCGCGCTGGGCGACGGCCACGATGCCGCCCTCGGCCGACTATGTCTGCCCGGACGAGGCGGCGCGCGCGATCGACGCCGAGCACGGCATGCTCGATGCGGTGAGCTTCCGCCACCCGGACGGCACGCTGGTCTGCACCGTGACGCTGCGCCCGGCGGGCCGCGAGCTCGTGCGCGAGACGGTGCGCGCCGCCACCGCCTACCCCACCGGCTGGTACGAGGATGCGGAGCGGCGCCAGGAGCTCGTCGAGGCGCTGGTCGAGGCCCTCGACCCCGAGCGGATCGGACTCTTCGGCATCGAGCTCGAGCCGACGCGCGTCGCGGTGTACATCGAGAACAAGCGCTACCGCGAGATGCCGCGGGCGATCGGCCGCACCGCGCGGGCGCTGACGACGGTCATGCCGCCCTCCGTCGCGCTGTTCGAGATCGTCCCCGTCGAGGGCAGCCTGCCGACCGCGAGCGTGGCCATCGAGCGCGCCGCGCTCGAGGACCAGATCGGCCGGCCCGACGCTGTCTGGGACAGCTGGGTCTCGGCGCGCGTCACCGATGCGGAGCAGCCCGACTGGAGCGCGGTCGAGGGCACGCTCGACCAGTTCCCGCGCTTCAGCTGGTCGATCAATCCCGCGACCCCGTTGCACCTCTTCGACCCGGACCAGCCGGTGCGCGCGGACCTCTCCGTGGACGTCGGCGCCTCGGTCGAGGTCCTGCCCGGGCTGAGTTTCACGGGGTCGATCCGCAAGCGTGTGGTCGGTCAGCTCGACGAGATCGAGCGCGAGAGCGACTCGGTCCTGCCCAAGGTCCGCTCGGACATCGGCAAGTACCTGAAGCAGGGCGATCCGGGCCTCTCGCGGCTGACGATGGACTACGTGACGAAGCTCGACGACGCGCTCTACGGGCGCCTCTCGGCCGGCTACTTCGAGCCGATGTTCGGCGGCGTCGGCGGCGAGGTGCTGTGGAAGCCGGCCGACCAGGACTGGGGGATCGGCGCCGACCTGAACTGGGTCAAACAGCGCGACTTCGACCAGCGCTTCGGCTTCCGGGACTACGACGTGGTCACCGGGCACGCCAGCGTCTACTGGGACACGGGCTACTACGGGCTCGCCGTCCAGGTCGACGGCGGGCGCTATCTCGCCGGCGACTGGGGCGGCACCTTCACGCTAAGGCGCCGCTTCTCCAACGGCTGGGAGATCGGGGGCTTCTTCACGCTCACGGACGTGCCCTTCGACGAGTTCGGCGAGGGCAGCTTCGACAAGGGCATTTTCATCAACATTCCGCTCAACTACTTCCTGCCCATCGAGACGCGGGGCACCTACGCCACGCTCATCCGGCCGCTCACCCGCGACGGCGGCCAGCGCGTGCGGGCGCCGAGCCCGCTCTACCCGCTGGTTGCGGACATGGACCGCGGCGGCCTGCGCACCAACTGGCGGGGATTCTGGGAATGAGCCCGCGCCGCCGGGCATGGACCGGTCTCGCGCTGGCGGCGGCGCTCGCGCTCGGCGCCTGCTCAAGCTCGGGGCCCACCATCTTCCAGCGGCTCGGCACGACCGTCCGCGACACCCTCACCCGCCCCGAAGCGCCGGCGGCGCCGCGCGAGCGCACCCGGGAGGAGCTGAACGCGATCCCCTACGCCACCATCGGCGTCCGGCCGCCCGGCCGGGGCCGCGCCATCCTGATCGGACTCGTCCAGAACGGCGACTACGTCGACTACCGCGACACCGTGAACCGCTCGATCCGGATGCTCGGCGGCGCGGTCGCGGCGACGGAGGGGCTGTTCTACGACCTGCAGGGCGTGCGCTACGACACCGACGACCCGGTGGCGCACCCGACCCCGCTCGAGGACTGGCCGGACCAACTCTACCGCAGCTACCAGTTCAACATCCGCGAGGCCGAGGGCTTCATCGTCACCGTCTCCTGCGCCTACCAGCCGGTCGCGCGCGAGACGATCGAGATCGTCGAGATCAGCTTCGACCTGATGCGCGTGACCGAGACCTGCTCGAACCAGCGGCGGCAATTCACCAACACCTACTGGGTCGAGCCGGACACGGGCTTCATCT
>JBEPXW010000253.1:0-3878 GCA_041641715.1 Pseudomonadota bacterium | reverse complement strand
ACGCTATCCTCCCGGCGATGCTGCGCTACCTGGCCGCCTCGCTCGCCCTCTCGCTCGTGCTGTTCGCCTGGTATGCGGCGTTCCAGATCCACCGGATCGACGACTTCCAGTTCAAGGTGGACGGCCTCGGGGCCTGGCTCCTCTGCCTGCTCCTCGCCCTGGCGCTCGTCCACATCGGGGCGCATCTCTGGCGCGCGCGGGCCGAGCTTCCCCGCCTCCTGCGGCCGACAGGGCGGACGCTGGCGCTCTGGGCCGTCGTGCTTCTTCTGACGCCGCTCCTCAACATCTACTGGGTGCCGTTCGTCCTCGCGCTCTGGCTCCTCCTCTCGATCCTAGCCGGCGACGTCCCGGAGGTCACCGTCGGCGGCACGGCCCTCTTCCTCGCCTTCGCCGTCCTGGCCTGGCTCGCCACCTGCCTCGCCCGGCCCGGCCCGGCCCGGCCGCGCGGGGCGCCCGAGATCGTCCCGCTCTATCTCTGGGCGGTCTATGCCGTGGAGACGCTCGTCCTCGGCATCTATCACCTCTGGTGACCGGGGCCGGCGTGCGAGGCTCCTGAATCGGATTTTCTTTATATTTCAGCAATTTGACCCTGCGTCCAAATTTGGACACCCCGGATGGCATCCCGCTAACACCTGCGATAGCTTCCGCCGGACCCTGACGACGGCGGAGCCCGAATGACCATCTCCACGCGCATGACGGACGAGGCCCGGGGGGCCGGGGCGGGGATCGCCGTGATGTGCGCCGGCATCTTCTGCATCGTCGTCAACGACGTCTTCGCCAAGTGGCTGACCCAGCACTACCACCCCCTCCAGATCATGTTCATGCGCGCCCTCATCGCCACCCCGCTGGTCGCGGCCGCCGCCGTCGCCTTCCGCGGTCCGGGGGCGCTGGGGACGGCGCATCTCCGCCTCCACGCGCTGCGCGGGCTCTTGCTGGTCGGGGGCACCCTGACCTTCTTCTCCGGGCTGAAGCACCTGCCGCTCGCCGAGGCCACCTCGCTGGTCTTCGCCGCGCCGATCTTCATAACCGCCCTCTCGGTGCCGCTCCTCGGCGAGGCCGTTGGCTGGCGGCGCTGGTCGGCGGTGCTGGCGGGGTTCGTCGGCGTGCTCATCATCGTGCGCCCCGGCGCGGCGGCCTTCCAGCCGGCCTCGCTCCTGCCGGTGGCGACCGCCCTCTTCTACGCCCTCGTGATGCTGAGCGCCCGCTGGATCGGCCGGACCGAGGGCATCTGGCCGATGATGTTCTACGTCGTCGCCTTCCCGCTGTTCTTCTCGGGGCTCGTCGTCTGGACGGTCTGGGAGACGCCCGCGGGGGCGCACCTGCCGCTCTTCCTCGGCATGGCCGTCTTCGGCACGCTGGGGCTGACGCTGATCGGCCAGGCCTTCCGCATGGCCGCGGCGGCGGTGGTCGCGCCCTTCGACTACACGGCGCTCGTGTGGGCGAGCCTCCTCGGCTGGCTGGTCTGGGGCGAGATCCCGGGCCTCTGGACCTACGGCGGCGCCGCCGTGATCATCGCCAGCGGCATCTACATCGTTTTGCGCGAGACCCGCCCGGTCCGGCGCTGACCGGGACGGGTCCGGCTTGACCGAGGTCAACGCGCGCCGCCGTCACCCGCGCTATCGCTCCGGCAAAACAATACCGGTGCAGAGAGCGGGTCATGGCCACGACAACCGACAGACGCGCGGACACCCATCCCCGCATGGTGAAGGTCTGGGACATCTTCGTCCGGGTCTTCCACTGGGTCGTCGCGGTCGCCTTCTTCGTCGCCTACTTCACCGAGGACGACGCGCTCACGCTGCATGTCTGGGCCGGCTACACCATCGGCGGGCTGATCGTGCTGCGCGTCCTCTGGGGCCTGGTCGGGCCGCGGCACGCCCGCTTCGTCGACTTCCTCTACCGCCCGTCCGAGGTCGCGGCCTACATGCGCGATCTCGTCGGCTTCCGCGCCCGGCGCTACCTCGGCCACAGCCCGGCGGGCGGCGCGATGGCGGCGGCGCTGATGATCTTCCTCGCCGCGACGGTCTGGACCGGGCTCGAGCTCTACGCCGCCGAGGAGAACGCCGGCCCGCTCGCCGCGACCCCGGCCGCGGCGGTGGCGCGGAGCGCGCTGCCGTCCCTGATCGCCGCCGCCGACGCGAGCGAGCACGAGGGCGAGGAGGACGAGGAGGCCGAGGGCGGCATCTGGGAGGCGCTGCACGAGGTGCTGGCGCACGCGACGCTCGTGCTCGTCCTTCTCCACATCGCCGGGGTCCTGCTCGCCAGCGCCGTGCATCGCGAGAATCTGGCGCGGGCCATGATGACCGGTTACAAACGGGCCGAGTGAGCCGGACGCGCTCGCGGGAGCCGCTCGCGGAGCCAGCCCATGCCCAACGACACCCCCGATGACGACATTCGCGCCATCGAGGCGCTGATCGCCCGGCAGTTCGCTAACCTCGACTGGCAGCCGGGACGCGAGGCCGACTGGGAGGGCTTCGCCGCCGACTTCGCGGAGGCCGCGACACTCTGGCCCTCGGCGCGGCCGGCGCAGCCACGCGGCGTGACCGAGTTCGTCCGGCGCATGCAGGAACTCGCCGGATCCGCCCTCGAGTCGTTCCGCGAGGAGATGCTCGGGGCGCATATCCGCGTCTACGGCAATGTCGCGGTGGCGCTCGCCGCAGCCGAGCATGCGGAGACCTGGCACGGCGCGGGCGAGACGGGGAGGAACCGCGTGGTCGAGGCGATCCTGCTGGTCAAGGAGGACGGCCGCTGGCGCATCGTCGCCCAGGCTTGGGACAATGCCGGGGATTCGCCGCTGCCCGGCGACCTCGCGCCCTAGCGGGTCGCAGGCGCGCACTTGGGGATTCCAAAGTCCCTTTTCACATCAGTGGGTTAGGCGCGCGCACTGTGTGCGGGACACGCCGCGGTCCTACAGGAGCGCGATCAGCCAGGCCCCGGCGAGGCTCACTACCAGGAGGCCGCTGCCTGTCAGAAAGGTGTGGATGCGCAAGGGGTGATCAGACTCCGCCACGCGATTGCGGGTCGCTCCGGTGCGGGCCGGATGCGCGTGGCGGTCGCGCGGAGTATGGGGGCGTCTGCCGCTCATGGTGCGTTTCCATCCCGGTTGTTGCTGTCAACGTGGGCTTGGAAACGCGCCACGGGCGAGATTTGTTCCCCTGCAGACGGAGCGGGTTCACCGGGCGGGGATCGCCACCCAGGCGGGCTCGGGCTCGAGGCGGTGGCCGTCGACCGAGCAAATGTAGCGGTCGACGAGGCTCTGCCAGCGCACCGCCGACCAGTTGATCGTGCCGGGGATGCAGTCCGCCCCGGCGCGGCACATCTCGACGTAGCGGCGGTAGGCCGGCACCGCGCCGCAGTCGCGCATGCGGTCGAGGAGCGCGCCGAGGAAGTAGTGGTTCTCGGCCCGGTCCGGGTCGTCCTCGATGGCGGCGCGGTAATCCTCGGCGGCGGCGGCGATATCCTCGGCGAGCCTCAGCCGGATGCGCCCCGCGCCCCGCAGCACGGACTCGCGCTCGGCGCCGTAGACCTGGGCGCGATCGATGTCCGCAAGCGCCCCCTCGAAGCGCCGGAGCGTGACGCGGAGCTGCGCCCGCACGAGCAGCGCCCGCGGGTCGTAGGGGTCGAGCGCGAGGGCGCGGCCGAGCGCCTCCTCCGCCTCGGCGTGCAAGCCGAGCTGGCGGAGCGTGTCGCCATAGTCGCGCCAGGTCCGCGCCGAGGACGGGTCGTGGCGGAGCGCGGCGGCGAACTGCACGACGGCGTCCGCGAGCCGCCCCCCGCTGTGCAGCCGCCGGGCGTACTGGTCGAGGTAGAGCCGGCCCTCGGGGCCGTCGGCGAATTCGGCGTACCGGTCGTATCCCGCCTGCCGCCAGCCGGTCCGGTAG
>JBEPXW010000252.1:0-3935 GCA_041641715.1 Pseudomonadota bacterium | reverse complement strand
CCACACCCGCGCGGCCAGCGCGGCCGGCGTCACCACCAGCGTCAGCACGGTGGCGAGGCCGAGTCCGAACACCACCGCGGTTGCCAGCTGCGTCCACCAGAGCGCCGTCGGCGCGCCGATGCTGATGCCGCCGTTGGCGAAGTCGAGGCTCGCGGCGAAGACCATTGGCGTGAGCCCCGCCATGGTCGTCACCGTGGTCAGCAGCACCGGCCGGATGCGCTGCTCGGCCGTCCGCACGATCGCCTCGAGCGGGTCCATGCGCCGCACCAGTTCCTGAAACGTATCAATGAGGACGATGTTGTTGTTCACCACGATGCCGGCCAGCGCCACGATCCCGGTGCCGGTCATGATGATCGAGAAGGGCTGGCCCATCACCAGCATCCCGATCATGACGCCAGCCACCGACATCACCACCGCCGTCAGCACCAGCACCGCGTTGTAGAACGAGTTGAACTGCGCCAGCAGGATCACGAACATGAGGCCGAGCGCCCCCGCGAAGGCCTTCATCAGGAACTGCTGGCTCTCGACCTGCTCCTCGCGATCGCCGGCGAAGCGGGACTGGACGTTCGCCGGGAAGGGGTTCTCCGCGGCGATCCACTCCTCCAGCTCGCCAATCTTCGTGACGTCCGAGACGCCCTCGGCCACGTCGGCGCGCACGAGGAAGTAGCGCGTACCGTCGCGCCGGGTGATCTCGGCCAGCTTTTCGGCCGGGGTCACGTTCACGAAGTGGCTCAGCGGCACGAGCCCCCGGTCGGTGGGAATCCTCACCTCGCCGAGCGTCGAGACGAGCCGCTCCTCCTCCGGGAAGCGCACCCGGATCTCCAGCTCCTCGTCCGAATCGTCCGGGCGGTAGGTGTCGAGCAGCGCGCCCCGCGTCACCGCCTGCACGATCGGCCCGATGGTCGCCACGTCTGCGCCGTAGCGCCCGGCCGCCGCGCGGTCCACCTCGATCCGCCAGTCGATCCCGGGCAGGGGCCGCGTGTCGTCGATGCTCACGAGCCCCGGCGTCTCCTCGAACCGCGCCCGCGCCCGCGCCGCGGCCTGGTGCAGCGCCTCCCAGTTGTCGGATCTCACCTCGAGCTGGATTGGCTTGCCCTGCTGCGGCCCGTCCTGCTGCTCGAGAATCTCTGCCCGTACGCCGGGGAGCGCCGCCAGCCGTCGATTTATTTCCGCGAGGATCGCGTCGCCGGGGCCGCGCTCATCCCAGGGTGCGAGTTCGACCTGCACCTGGCCGACGGAGTCGGGCGGGCCCTCCTGGTCGCGCCCGCTCGCGAGCCCTCCACCGCCGCTGAAGGCGAAGACGTTCTCGACGCCCTCGATACCCATGATCGCCTGTTCGGCGGCGCGGACCATTGCGTCGCGGCGCTCGAGGCTGGGGTTGCCGCGCGCGCGGACGAAGACGATGGCGCGCTCCGGGTCCGTCTTGACGAAGAACTCGATTCCGTTGTTGTGCACCGTGTAGACGCCGACGATCCCGGCCATCACCATCGCCGCCGCCGCCAGCGCCAGGAACGGCCCCGCCGGATTCAGCACGATCCGTGCCACCAGCCGCCCGAACCACGTCCGCCGGTAGGGTCGCGGGGCAGGGGGTGCGGCGGCCGCGCCTCCCATCAGGCCGGCCTTCGCTCGCGTCAGCATCCGGTTGATCCGCCCCGCGACGCCGCCCATCACCGGCAGGAAGATCAGCGCCACGATCAGCGAGGCCGAGAGCACGAAGATCAGCGTGATAGGCAGCTGCCCCATGAACTCGCCCGGCATCCCCGGCCAGAGCAGCATCGGCAGAAAGGCGCAGAGCGTCGTCGCCGTGGAGGTGACGATGGGCCAGAACATGCGCCGCGCCGCCTCGGCATAGGCGCTCATCGGTCCCGTGCCCTCCTGCACGCGCTTGTCGGCGTATTCCACCACCACGATGGCCCCGTCCACCAGCATGCCGACGGCGAGGATGAGCCCGAACATCACCATGTTGTTCACACCCATGCCCAGCGCTGCCATCAGCCCGAAGGAAAGGAGGAACGAGGACGGGATCGCGAGCCCCACCAGCAGCGCCGAGCGGAACCCCAGCGCCGCCAGCACCACGATCATCACCAGCGTGACGGCGGTCAGCACGCTCGACTCGAGCTGGCCGACCATGCCCTTCACGCGGTCCGACTCGTCCTGCGAGAAATCCACCGCCACCGCCTGCCTCACCGGCGCGGGCCAGTTGCCGGTGACGCGCTCGACGGTGCCGCGCACGGCCTCCACCGTCTCGATGATGTTCTCGCCGATCCGCTTCTTGACCTGGAGCGCAATGGTCTTCTCGCCGTTGAAGCGCGCGCGGCCCTCGGCGTCCTCGAAGGTGCGCCGCACCTCGGCGAGGTCTCCGAGGCGCACCACCCGGTCGCCGCGCACCTTGATCGGGAGGGCGTAGATCTCGCCCACTGTCTCGAACGAGCCCGGCACGGTCAGCGAGAACTCCGCCGACTCGCTCTCGACCGCGCCGGCCGCCACAAGCTCATTGTTGCGCGAGACGATGGCGAGCAACTCGGCCGGCGTGATGTCGTAGGCCTCGAGCTTCAGGGGGTCGACGAGCACCTCGACCATCTCGTCGCGATGTCCGGTGAGGTCGGCCTCATTGACTTGCGAGATCCCTTCAATCTCGCGCTGCAAATCCTTGGCAAGACGCAGTAATGTCCGCTCCGGCACGGCGCCGGAGAGCGACACCACGACGATCGGGAACTGCGAGAGGTTGATCTCCTTGATGACCGCTTCCTCGGCCTCGGCGGGGAACTCGGCCTCGGCGCGGTCGAGCCGGTCGCGCACCTCGGCGAGCGTCGCCTCCTTGTCCCAGCCGAACTCGAACTCGAGCAGCATCGCCGAGAATCCCTCGGCGGCGACGCCGGTCATCTCCTTCAGCCCCTCGAGGCCGCGAAGCTCGGTCTCCATCGGCTTGACCAGCAACCGCTCGGCGTCGCGCGCCGAGACGCCCGGCAGCGGCACCGAGACGTAGAGCACGGGCACGTCGATGTTCGGCGCGCCCTCTTTCGGAAGCTGGAAGTAGGAGACGAGCCCGGCGCCGACCGAGACCACGATCAGGGCCAGCACCATCCGCGCGCGCTGCGCGGCCCAGTCGACGATCCCGGTCATCTGAGCGCGCTCTCGCCGAGCGGCACGGCCTTCACGGGACGCCCCTCGCGCACGAACTCCTGGCCCGAGACGATGACGCGGGCCTCGTCGGGCAGCCCGGCGACCCAGATGGCGTCGGGCTGCTCGCGGACGATCTCGACGGGGTAGAATTGCGTCGTGCCGTTGTCGGCGGTGCGCACGCCCATGCGGCCCTCGTCGTCGAGCGTCAGCGCCGACTGCGGAATCCGGTGCGCCTCGCGAGCGGGCAGGGCGATCTCGACCTCCGTGGTCATGCCGGCGCGGATGCGCCCGTCGTCGTTGGGCAGCGAGGCCTCCACCTCGAAGGTTCGCGTGTCCGCATCGGCGGAGCGGGCCACGTGCGAGATCTCGCCTTCGACCGTCTCGCCGGTCACCAGCCGGGCCGTCGCCGGCTGGCCGATGGCGACCCGATCCACCTCGCGCTCCGAGACGAAGGCAGAGACCTTTACCGGTGTCAGGTCGATCAGCGTCGCGCAGGTCTCGCCGATGGCGAGCCGCGCGCCGACCTCGGCGGCATCCGTCTCCAGGACCCCGGCGAAAGGCGCGTGCATGGCGAGCCGGTCGATCTCGAGCTCGATCAGCTCCACCTGTGCCCGGGCCGCCTCCAGCGCCGCCTGCCGCGCCACGCGGGTGGTTTCGGGTGAGAAGCCCTTCTCGCTCAGCCGGTCGGCTGCCTTTGCCTCGATCTCCGCCTCGGCGAGGTTCGCCTCCGCCTCCTTCAGCCTTGCCGGCCGCGCGCCGGGGTCGAGCCGGCAGAGCATCTCGCCCTCGGCGACCGCGTCGCCCTTGCGCTT
>JBEPXW010000251.1:0-3951 GCA_041641715.1 Pseudomonadota bacterium | reverse complement strand
CGAAGCTCATGAAGTCGCCGAAATACTTGGTGATCGCCGCCGTCAGCGTCGTCTTGCCGTGGTCAACGTGCCCGATCGTGCCAACGTTCACATGCGGCTTCGTCCGCTCGAATTTCGCCTTCGCCATAATGGCCTCCTTGCTTGTCTGTCGCCGCGGCGCCGGCGCGCGGCACGTCCCCCGTCAGGCGTATTTCGACTGGATTTCCTCGGAGATGTTCGAGGGCACCGGCTCGTAGTGATCGAACTGCATCGTGTATTGCGCGCGGCCCGAGGACATGGAGCGCAGCTGGCTGATGTAGCCGAACATGTTGGCCAGCGGCACGTGCGCGCTGATCACGTTGGCGTTGCCGCGGCTGTCCTGGCCGAGCACGTGGCCGCGCCGCGAGGTCAGATCGCCGATGATCGTGCCGGTGTACTCCTCGGGCGTTACCACCTCGACCTTCATGATCGGCTCGAGAAGCTTTGCGCCCGCCTTCTTCAGCCCGTCGCGCATCGCCTGGCGCGAGGCGATCTCGAAGGCCATGACGGACGAGTCGACATCGTGGAAGGCACCATCGACGAGCGCCACGTGCACGTCGATCACCGGGAAGCCGGCGAGCGGCCCCGAGTCGAGCACCGAGTTCACGCCCTTCTCGACGCCCGGGATGTATTCCTTCGGCACCACGCCACCGACGATGCGGCTCTCGAAATCATTGCCCTCGCCCTGCTCGGCCGGGCTCAGGATCAGCTTGACGCGGGCGAACTGGCCCGAGCCGCCGGTCTGCTTCTTGTGGGTGAAGTCGACGTCGACTTCGTGGCTGATGGTCTCGCGGTAGGCGACCTGCGGCTGGCCGACATTGGCATCGACCTTGAACTCGCGCTTCATCCGGTCGACGAGGATCTCCAGATGCAGCTCGCCCATGCCGCGCATGATGGTCTGGCCCGACTCGAGGTCGGTCGAGACGCGGAAGGACGGATCCTCGGCGGCGAGGCGCTGCAGCGCGTGGCCGAGCTTCTCCTGATCGGCCTTCGACCTCGGCTCGATGGCGAGCTCGATCACCGGCTCGGGGAAGGTCATGGTCTCCAGCACCACCGGGTCGGAGGGATCCGACAGCGTGTCACCTGTCGTGGTCTCCTTGAGCCCGGCGATGGCGATGATATCGCCGGCGAATGCCTCGTCGATCTCCTCGCGGGCGTTGGCATGCATCATCATCATGCGGCCGATGCGCTCGCGCTTGCCCTTGGTCGAGTTCAGGATCGACTCGCCCTTCTTCAAATGGCCCGAATAGACCCGCGCGAAGGAGAGCGAGCCGACGAACGGGTCGTTCATGATCTTGAAGGCGAGCGCGGCGAAGGGCTGGTTGTCGTCCGCGCGGCGCTCGATGTTGCGCGTCTCGGTCTCGTCGTCGGGACGGAAGCCCATATAGGGCGGCACGTCCATCGGGCTCGGAAGGTAGTCGATGACGGCGTTGAGGAGCGGCTGCACGCCCTTGTTCTTGAACGCCGAGCCGCAGAGCACCGGGACGAAACTGAGCGAGAGCGTGCCCTTGCGGATGAGCGCGCGCAGCTCCTCGACCGACGGCTCCTCGCCCTCGAGGTAGCGCTCCATCCACTCGTCGTCCTGCTCGACGGCGTGCTCGATCATCTCGGCGCGCATCTTCTCGGCCGTCTCCTTGAGCTCGGGCCGGATGTCGCGGATCTCCCAGGTCGCGCCGAGGTCCTCGCCGTGCCAGACCCACTCCTGCATGGTGATCAGGCTGATCATGCCCTGGTGCTCGCTCTCCTCGCCGATCGGGATCTGGATCGGCAGCGGAGTCGCACCGGTGCGGCTCTTGATCATCTTCACGCAGTTGAAGAAATCGGCGCCGGTCTTGTCCATCTTGTTGACGAAGACGATGCGGGGGACACGGTAGCGGTCGGCCTGGCGCCAGACGGTCTCGGTCTGCGGCTCGACCCCGGCGTTGGCGTCGAGCAGGCATACCGCGCCATCGAGCACGGCGAGCGAGCGCTCCACCTCAACGGTGAAATCGACATGGCCCGGCGTGTCGATGATGTTGAAGCGGAACATCGACTCGTGGGGCGTGTCGCCGTAGCCGCCGATGGGCGTCTGGCCGTCCTCGGTGCGGAACCAGAAGGTCGTGGTCGCGGCCGATGTGATCGTGATGCCGCGCTCCTGCTCCTGCTCCATCCAGTCCATCACGGCCGCGCCGTCATGGACCTCGCCGATCTTGTGCGACTTGCCGGTGTAGAAAAGCACGCGCTCCGTCGTCGTGGTCTTGCCGGCATCGATGTGCGCCATGATGCCGAAGTTGCGGTAGCGCTCGAGTGAGAATTGGCGGGGCATCTGTCTCGTCCTTTGGAACTCTCGTCGCCGCCGGGGTTACCAGCGGTAGTGGCTGAAGGCCTTGTTGGCCTCTGCCATCTTGTGGGTGTCCTCGCGCTTCTTGACCGCGGTGCCACGGTTGGCAACCGCGTCCATCAGCTCGCCGGCGAGGCGCTCCTCCATCGTGTTCTCGTTGCGCTTCCGGGCGGCGGTGATCAGCCAGCGGATCGCCAGCGCCTCGCGGCGCTCCGGGCGGACCTCGACGGGCACCTGGTAGGTGGCACCGCCGACGCGGCGCGAGCGGACCTCGACGGAGGGCTTGATGTTGTCGAGCGCCTCGTGGAACACCTCGACCGGCTGGCGCTTGAGACGGCCCTCGACGCGCCCGAAGGCGCCGTAGACGATGCCCTCCGCGACCGACTTCTTGCCGTCGAACATGAGGTTGTTCATGAACTTGGTCAGCACGCGATCGCCGAACTTGGCGTCCGGCAGGATCTCGCGCTTCTCGGCACGGTGACGTCGGGACATGACGCGATCTCCTTACTTCGGCCGCTTGACGCCGTATTTCGAGCGGCGCTGCCGGCGGTTCTTGACGCCCTGGGTGTCGAGCACGCCGCGGATGATATGGTAGCGCACGCCCGGCAGGTCCTTGACGCGGCCACCGCGGATCATGACCACCGAGTGCTCCTGCAGGTTGTGGCCCTCGCCGGGGATGTAGCTGATCACCTCGTAGCCGTTGGTAAGGCGGACCTTGGCGACCTTGCGAAGCGCCGAGTTCGGCTTCTTGGGGGTCGTCGTGTAGACGCGCGTGCAGACGCCCCGCTTCTGCGGGCTCGCCTCGAGGTGCACCGCCTTCTTTCTCTTCGCTTTTGCCTGCCGGGGATTCCGGATCAGCTGCTGGATCGTCGGCATCTGGGCCTACCTTGTTCCGTCTCGTCTCTCTTCGTCGCCGCGCCGCCCGAAACGGGAGGGCGGCACAAGCAAGAAGCGCCGCATGCCGGCGCCCCGTGGCGCCTTGTGCGGCCGAACTTCAGAGGACCGGGCCTAGGCCGGGTCGTGCCTGCCACCGGTATGGCGATGTTGGTCCGCGCTGCCGGTACCCCGGCGCGAAGTGGGCGGAACATATACACGGGCCATGAAAGGGTCAAGGCGCAATATCCGCCGAAATGAAGCGCCCCGGCCCGGTTCCGCAATGTCTTTGCACGGCCCGGCGCCCGAATGCGGGAATGCGAAGCCGACCCAGGCCTCGTCCGCCGTCAGGATCAGGAGTCCGATTCGCTGCGGGCGCGGTCCGTCAGAGGTCGCCGTGCCCGAAATGAAGGGGCCCGGCGCGCGATGCGCCGGGCCCCGAAGTCGCGGACCGGGCGGGTCTCAGAGGATCTCGTCGAAGCCGCCTCCGCCGGCGGACTGGTCTGCGCCACCCTGCTCGCCGCCGCCCTGGTCGCTGCCGTCGCCCTGGTCGCCGTCCTCGACATCGATCACCTCGAGCGCCGAGGCCGCCGCCGCCGCGGCCGCCTCGCGCTCGGCGAGGACGGCGCGGTCGCGGCTCGCCGCGATCTGCTTGAAGCGCTGCGATGCAGAGCCCGTGCCCGCCGGGATCAGGCGCCCGACGATCACGTTCTCCTTGAGGCCGAGCAGCCGGTCGCGCT
>JBEPXW010000250.1:0-3959 GCA_041641715.1 Pseudomonadota bacterium | reverse complement strand
AAAAAGAACACCCTAAGAGGCCGATACGCCAACGATCCGTCCCTCCAAGAGACCAAACCGCCCGCATATCCCTTCGAACGTCAACACTGTCAAAGAGCGAGGCAAAAACGACGACCGTGCTGGCTCTCCAGCACAATCGCTGCCCGTTTCGCCTGAATTGCCGGCTTCGCGACCGGCACGGACGATATATGGCAACGCGGCTGCCGCCGTCAACAGGGGACTTTCACCCAATCGTCACTTTTCGGCGGCGGACGGCGCCGGCGGCACGGAAGCCACCGCGAGGACGGCCGCGAGCCGGCTGTCCGGGCGGCGCGAGAGCTCACCGACCGGCCCCTCCTCGCGCAGCCGCCCGCGCTCGAGCACGATGGCGTGGTCGGCCAGCGAGAGCGTGGACGGCCGGTGCGAGACCATCAGGACGGTCGCGCCCTCGCGCGCCGCCAGAACCGACTCGAGCACGGCGTTCTCCGCGTCGAGGTCGAGCGCGCCCGTCGCCTCGTCGAGCACGAGGAACCGGGGCCGGCGCAGTAAAGCCCGGGCGAGGCGCAGCCGCTGTCGCTCGCCACCCGAGAAGCGCGTGCCCTCGGAGCGGATCGAGCCATCGAGGCCGCCCTCGAGCTCGCGCACCAGGCGCTCGGCGCCGACCACCCGCAGTGCGCCCCAGATCTCGTCCTCGTCCACCGGCCCGCAGCCCCAGCAGAGATTGGCCCGCAGGCTGTCGTCGAACAGGAACGGCTCCTGCCCGACATAGGCGATCGAGGCGCGCAGCCGCCGCGTCACTGCCTCGTCGAGCACCGCGCCGTCCACCAGCACCTCCCCGGCGTCCGGCGCGAGCAGGCCAACGGCGAGGTCGCAGAGAGTCGACTTGCCGGCCCCGGACTCCCCGATCAGCGCCGTGATCCGGCCCGCCGGGAGCCGGGCCGAAATCCCATCGAGAATCGGGGGCGCGTCGAGGCCGCCCGAGACGGTCACCGCGTCGAGGGTCACCTCCGGCGCGGCCGCCAGCCGCTCGGCCGGCGCCTCCCCGCTCCACGCCACGGCCCGGCCGGCCGGTCCGGCGAGGAGGCGCGCCGTCAGGTAGCCCTCGGCGGAGTGCCGCACCGTCTGGATAGTGTTCTGGATCGACTGGATGGGCGTATAGAGCCGCGCCAGGATCACCAGCGCCACGATCAGGTTCTCGGGCGGCGTGCCGAGGGCGAAGAGGCCGAGCAGGATCACCAGGATCGCGATGCCCCCCGAGGCGGTCTGCAGCAGCAGGCGCCCGAGCTGGATGTCGACCGAGAACGCGCGCGTCTGGTCGGCTACGCGCTGCGCCGCCTGCTCGAACGCGGCGACGTACTGGCCCTCTAGACCGTGCGCCTTCGCGGGCTTGAGGCCGCGCAGGAACGCGCCCGTGCTGTCGAAGAGCGAAAGGTCGCTCCGCGTCAGCGCCTTGCCGCGCGCCTCCGCCCGCTGGCGCAACCACCGCAGCCCGCGGAAGAGCCCAAGCGAGAGCGCTCCCGCGCACAGCGTGACGAACAGCGCGAGCATGAGCGCCAGGGCGAACTGCACCGCCAGCATCACCGCGGCCACCCCGCCCTCGAGCGTCGCGCCGACGCCGCGCGCGGCGCGGTCGACGTCGCGTGTCCGCGCGTGGCCGACCGGCGACTGCCGGAGACCCGCCACCTCGGCCCAGGGCGCGGCCGCCAGGTGGCGGAACGCCCGGCCGCGCAGGTCGGAGACGAACTCCGCCCGCAGCCGCGTCAGCACCTCGGTGCGCATCAGGATCACAACGAAGCGCAATGCCAGAAGCAGCGCGAAAACGGCGAGAACCACGCCGAGCTGCGCGTTGCGCGCCTCGATCCCGAGCCACGCGAAGAACGCCTGCACCCGTCCCGGCTCGCTCTCGGCGGTGCCGAGAATCAGCGAGAGCACGGGCACGAGCATGACGATTCCCGCGCCCT
Organism: Pseudomonadota bacterium; assembly: GCA_041641715.1. GTDB lineage: Bacteria > Pseudomonadota > Alphaproteobacteria > Rhodobacterales > Rhodobacteraceae > Thermohalobaculum. Next base: position 2,019 of record JBEPXW010000250.1, on the reverse strand, counting down.
CGAGCAGCGCGCCCGCCGCGATCAGGCCCACCGCGGCGGTCGTGCGCCCGCGCGCGAAGCGGAAGAAATCCGCGACCAGCGTTCGGGCGCCCGGTGAAGCCATGGTCACACCGCGCCGCCCGCGACGCGCCCGGGGCGCGGCCACCGCTCGCGGATCAGCGCGAGCGACTCGCCGATCCGCTCGATTGCGCGGGGCCGCGACAGGCGCCAGACCGTGATGCTGCCCGCAAGCGCCGCGCAGAGGCGAAAGTGATCGGCCTCGCGCCGGAGCTGTGGCACGTAGTGCGGCCGGTAAGTATTGGCGCTGATCACGCCCAGCGCCTCGAGCCCCTCCAGCGGCTCGAGCACCGGTGCGCTGTCCGCGTCACCAGAGACCAGCTCGATCATCTCGTGCACCCGCGCCGGCCGGTCCGGCGGCTGGGCGGCGTTGGGAAAGAAATACTTGTCGAGCCGCACACCGACGCTCTCGAGCCCGTCCGACGACTCGCCCAATTGGCCGATGGTGTCCGACCACAGCTTGAACATGCGGCTGCCGGGCCAGACCTCGAAACCGCCGTCACGCCGCGGCCAGAGCGGCATGGTGTCGTCGCCGTAAATGGGAAACCCCTCGCGCCCCAGATGGGCGGCAAGGGTGGACTTGCCCTGCCCGCTGTCGCCGACGAAGATCGACGCGCCCTGCCCATGCAGGACGGTCGCGCCGTGCAGCACCAGCAGCCCGCGCTGATGGAACGCCATCCCCAGCGCGCTGCCGAGCAGGAACAGCCGGATCGTCGCCGCATCGACGCCGGGCACGGGCGTGAGCGCGATCGCGCGGCCGTCGCGCACCCAGTAGTCGCAAGTCTCCGGCACCCGCATGACGAACCCGCCCTCCGGCGCCGGCAGGAACACGCCGGGGCGTGCCTGGCCATCCTCGATCCCGGCCCATTGCTGCGCCGCCTCCGGGCCGAACCGGATATCGATCTCGTGCGCGGCCGGCGCGGTCGGCAGAAACTCGGGCAGCTCGGTCTCCGATCGAACCACCAGCCCGTATGCCCGATACCAGTGCTCAGCCATGGGCCGCGGCCTCTCCACAGGCCTCCGACGCCTGGCACCGAAACTCCGCCCGGCCGCGCGCCCTGACCCCTCCAGCCCGCATCACGCGCTCCGTCCCCCCGGCTCGGCCGCGTCCCGCGCCGCGGGCCGGCGCCAGCCGGCGAGGAACAGGCGCGGGCCGCGCCAGAACGCGTAACGCAGCACGCCGAGACGCTGCGCCAGGCCCTCGGCCATGAGCAGCGCGACCCAGTAGAAGTCGAACCGCGCGCGCAGGCTGCCGGGCGGCCGATCGGCCGCGATGCCGCCGAGGAGATGCGTGAGCGTCATGCGCGCCAGCAGGTCCGGTTCCGGCCAGCCGCGCGGCAGGGAATCCCCGAACACCCGGTGGGCGAGATGCACCGCCGTGACGAGGGCCCGCTCGGCGCCCACCGCGCGTGCGGTCCGCAGCGCGTCCTCCATCCACGCGCCGTCGTCCCGGCGCATGAAGAGGGCGATGTCGTGGAGCCATTTCAGCCGCAACCAGGCGTGCTGCTGCCCGTGCAGGACAAGATAGATCAGGTTGCCCGCGGGCGTCGGCACGCGCACCCGGATCCCCGTCTCGTCGAGCGGCCAGTCCCGCCCCTCGCCGCAGATCGCCCGGAGGTCCGGCCAGCCGCGGAAATGGTTGCTGCGCCAGTGGATCTCGACCTGCTCGCCGGTGTCGTGCCGAAGCTCGAGGTCGTTGCATTCCGCGGCAAGGGCAGACTTGCCGAGAAGCGGCAGGCGGCCGAGGTGATGCGCTGCCACCCGGTAGCCCAGCTCGTGCAGCACCTCGTAGCAGGCGCCCCGCTCCTCCGCCCCGATGTAGAGGTCGATGTCCTTCGAGTGCCGCGCCGCGGCCGAGCCCGCCAGTTCCTCGGCCAGCGGCCAGCCCTTCAGCAGCATCGGCCGGCAGCCGCGCTCGGCGAGGGCGAGAAGCACGCGCCGCGTCTCCGCCTTCTGGCGCAG
>JBEPXW010000249.1:0-3962 GCA_041641715.1 Pseudomonadota bacterium | reverse complement strand
GTCGCGGCCCGCGCGATGGGGCTCTTCGCGGTGGCCGCCTTCGTCTTCGTGCCCGACGGGGCGCAGGTGGTCATGGGCCAGGCGGTTCGCGCGCTCGGCGACGCCTGGGTGCCGGTGGCCGGCTACATCGGCGCCTTCCTGGTGCTGATGATCCCGCTCGGCTGGGCGCTGGTGAATACCTTCGGCTACGACGAGCGGGCGCTGGTGGTGACCATCATGGTCGCCTGCGCGGTGGCGACCGTCCTTCTGGCGGTCCGCTTTCACCTGCTGACCCGCCGCGCCGCGCCGGCGTGAGGCACTAGTTGCCGGCGGGGTTCTCGACCTTGGCGGCGGCGAGGATCGGGCCGGCGCGGCCCTTCTGGATCCAGACGGCGACGCCCTCGCCCGGCTCGGGGTGCGGCATCTCGACCTCCTCGGCCTGCGCGCCGGACCAGGTGCCCATCCGCATCAGGCTGTTGACCACGTTGCGGTAGGTCATGGTGCGCCCGGCGTTCTCGCCGCGGGCGATCTCGACGGTCTCGCGAAGGCGGTACTTGGCGATCCAGACGGTGCCGGTGACCGTCTCCGCGCCGGGCTCGATCCGGCATTTCAGCATGCCGTTCTCGGGCCGGATCGAGACCTCGATCACGGCGGGGCCGCTGGCCTGGGCGCGGATCGCGGCGGCGATGGAGCCCGGGGATGCCGGAACCGCCTCGCGGCCGTGCACGATGATCTGCGGCGTGTAGACGACATTGTTGCCGAGCTGATCGCGGTAGGCGTACTGGCGCTCGGTGAACTGGTGCTGCGCGAAGGTGTCGCGCCAGCCGAGATAGTCCCAGTAGTCCACATGCAGCGAGAGCGCCACCACGTCCTCGCGCCCGGCGAGCTTCGCGAGCAGCCGGTCTGCGGGCGGGCACGAGCTGCAGCCCTGGCTGGTGTAGAGCTCGACGACCACCGGGCGATCCTGGGCCGGTGCCATCCCGGCCGAGACCAGGAGCGCCAGCCCGGCGAGCGGTGCGAGGAGTGCGGTTCCGAACTTTCCGAGCATGGCCTTCGACATAAGCGCACTGCGCCGGGTCCGCCAATCACGCCTGCGTGACGCTTGCGTCATCGACGGCGGCGCCAGCATAGGTGCCGCGGCGCCGGAGGGCCAGCCCGCACGCCACGCCCCGGAACCGCTACGCCGGCGGGCGTGTCAGTGCAGCACCAGCTCCGTGCCGACGTAGCGGAGCTCCGCCGGCCGGATCAGCCGCGCATGGGCGAGGCGCACCGAGTGGATCGGCCCGTCCAGCTCGCGCGTCCAGAAGTCTAGGAATTTCCGCAGGTTGGGGAAGCGCGGCGCCAGGTCGTAGTCCTGCCAGACGAAGGTCTGCAGCAGGTCCCGGGCGTCCGGCATGCGGTAGAAGATCTCGGCTGTCGCCAGCGAGTAGCCTTCCAGCTGGCGGCGGAAGTCGGGATCGGTCCGTTTCATTGTTCCCGTATGGCAGCTCCCGTAACCGTTCGCGCGGCCCGCCCGGCGCGCGTTGCGGCACGGGACCCGGGAGGGCGCGGTCCCAACATGCTGCCACAAAACGGTTATCGAGGGGTAGTCTTTCCTGCCCGCAGGCGCGGGGAGACCCACACCCGCCCGCGGGTTGCCACGGGCGGGCGCGTCTCGCGCCGGGGTTTGCGGCCGCTCAGGCCTTGAGGAGCTGCCGCAAGACGTAGTGCAGCACGCCGCCGTGGCGCACGTATTCGAGCTCGATCCCGGTGTCGATGCGGCAGAGCAGATCGATCTCCCGCTTCTTGCCGTCGCTGTAGGCGATCTGGGCCTTGACGGTCTTGCGCGGCTCGAGCCCCTCCGCCAGGCCGGTGATCGTGATCTCCTCGTCGCCGGTGAGTCCCAGCGAGCGGCGGTCCTCGCCGCCGGTGAACTCGAGCGGCACGATCCCCATGCCGACGAGGTTCGAGCGGTGGATACGCTCGTAGCTCTCGGCGATCACCGCGCGCACGCCGAGGAGCGCCGGTCCCTTCGCCGCCCAGTCGCGCGACGAGCCGGTGCCGTACTCCTTGCCGGCCACGACGATCAGCGGCACGCCCTTGTCCGCCCAGGCCATCGCCGCGTCGAAGATCGGCATCTGCTTGCCGTCCGGCCCCTTGGAGAAGCCGCCCTCGACGCCCGGCACCATCTCGTTCCTGATGCGGATATTGGCGAAGGTGCCCCGCATCATCACCTCGTGGTTGCCGCGCCGGGCGCCGTAGGAGTTGAAGTCGCGCGGCGCCACCTGACGCTCCTGCAGGTACTGGCCGGCCGGCGTGTCGGGCTTGAACGAGCCGGCGGGCGAGATGTGGTCGGTCGTGACCGAGTCGGCCATCATGGCGAGGATCCGCGCGCCCTCGACGTCCGCGATCTCGCCCGGCTCCTGGCCCATGCCCTCGAAATAGGGCGGCCGGCGGACATAGGTGCTGGTCGAGGGCCAGGAATAGGTCAGCCCGCCGCCCGCGTCGATCTCGCGCCAACGGTCGTCGCCGGTGAAGACCTCTGCGTAGCGCTCCTGGAAGGCGTCGCGGGTCACCGTTTTGCCGACGAGCTCGGCGATCTCCTTCTGGCTCGGCCAGAGGTCCTGAAGGAACACCGGCTTGCCGTCCCTGTCCTCGCCGAGCGGGTCCTTGGTGAGGTCCACGTTCATGTCGCCGGCGATGGCGTAGGCGACGACCAGGGGCGGCGAGGCGAGGTAGTTCGCCCGCGTGTCCGGGTTCACCCGGCCCTCGAAGTTGCGGTTGCCGGAGAGCACCGAGCAGACCACGAGGTCTCCCTCATGGATCGCCTCGGAAATCGGCTCGGACAAGGGCCCCGAGTTGCCGATGCAGGTGGTGCAGCCGTAGCCCACCAGGTTGAACCCCAGCGCGTTCAGGTCCTCCGTCAGGCCGGAGGCGTCGAGATACTCGGAGACGACCTGGCTGCCGGGCGCCAGCGAGGTCTTCACCCAGGGCTTCGACGTCAGCCCGCGCTCGCGCGCCTTGCGCGCCACCAGCCCCGCGCCGATCATCACGGAGGGGTTGGAGGTGTTGGTGCAGGATGTGATCGCCGCGATCACCACCGAACCGTCGCTGAGCGCGTAGTCGGCGCCGTCCACCGCCTTGGTCTTGCGGAAGTCCGTGGGCTCGGGGCTCGCGTCGCCCTCCCAGGCCATGTTCTCGCCGTTGTCCGAGATGTCGACGCCGCGATAGTCGGCGACCACCCTGAGGAACTCGGGCGCCGCGTTCGAGAGCGCCACCCGGTCCTGCGGGCGCTTCGGCCCGGCGAGGGAGGGCTCGACCTCGCCCATGTCGAGGGCGAGCGTGTCCGTGTAGACCGGGTCGTAGTCCGGCCCGCGCCACATGCCGTTGGCCTTGGCGTAGGCCTCGACCAGCGCGACGCGCGCCTTGTCGCGCCCGGTCTGCTCGAGATAGCGCAGCGTCTCGTCGTCGACGGGGAAGAAGCCGCAGGTGGCGCCGTATTCCGGCGACATGTTGCCGATCGTCGCCCGGTCGGCCACCGGCAGGTGGTCGAGACCGTCGCCGTAGAACTCGACGAACTTGCCGACGACGCCCTTCTCGCGCAGCATCTGGGTGACCGTCAGCACGAGGTCCGTGGCCGTGACGCCCTCGCGCAGCCGGCCGTCGAGGCGGAAGCCCACCACCTCCGGGATCAGCATCGAAATCGGCTGGCCCAGCATCCCGGCCTCGGCCTCGATGCCGCCCACGCCCCAGCCGAGCACGCCGAGGCCGTTGATCATCGTCGTGTGGCTGTCGGTGCCGACGAGGGTGTCCGGGTAGGCGACCTCATCGCCCGACTGGTCCTTGTCGGACCAGACCGCCTGGGCGAGGTACTCGAGGTTGACCTGGTGGCAGATGCCGGTGCCCGGCGGAACGACGCGGAAGTTGTCGAACGCGCCCTGGCCCCATTTCAGGAACTGGTAGCGCTCGAAGTTGCGCTCGTACTCGCGCTCGACGTTCATCTG
>JBEPXW010000248.1:0-3987 GCA_041641715.1 Pseudomonadota bacterium | reverse complement strand
GCGCGCCCTCGGCTATGCGGGCCGGCTGCGCGCGGCGGGGCCGGTGATCGCCGACCAGTTCACCTATCTTCTCGAATGCGGCTACGACGAGGTGGAGGTGCCGGAGCACGTCGCCGTGCGCCAGCCGGTCGAGATGTGGCTGGCGCAGCTCGACCGGATCAGCGCGGGCTACCAGCGCGGGCGGATCGGGCGGCTGTCGATCCTCGACCAGCGCCGGGCGGCCCGCGATGGCTAAGCCCGGCTTCGGCGTCGCGCCGGCAGCGCCGTTCCGGCGGCTGAGCCCGCACGGCAACGCGCTGGTGCTGGAGCGGGTCCATGCCGAGAGCGCCCCGGAGGTGCTGCTCGCGGACCTGATCCGGCACCAGTACCCGGGCTCGGTCGCCCTCGTCTCATCCTTTGGCGCGGATTCGGCGGTGCTGCTGCACATGGTGGCGGGGATCGATCCCGCGACGCCGGTGCTGTTCCTCGAGACCGGGATGCTGTTCCCGGAGACCCTGGCCTACCAGCGGGCGCTCGCCGGGCGGCTCGGCCTCGGCGATGTTCGCCTGATCCGGCCGGACCCGGCGGACCTCGCCGGCGACGACCCGGACGGCACCCTCCACCGGGAGAATCCGGACGGCTGTTGCTTCCTGCGCAAGACGTTGCCCCTGCGCCGCGCGCTCGCGCCCTTCGGCGCCTGGATAACGGGGCGCAGGCGCGCGCAGGCGGCAACGCGGGCCGGGCTCGGGCTCTTCGAGGAGGATCGCGAGAACGGGCTTCTCAAGGTCAATCCGCTGGTGGCCTGGGACGCCGCCCGGATCCGGGCCTACATGGACCGGCACGGCCTGCCGCGGCACCCGCTGGTGGCGCGCGGCTATCCCTCGATCGGCTGCGCTCCGTGCACGACGCCGGTGAAGCCGGGAGAGGACGCCCGCGCCGGGCGCTGGCGCCAGTCGGCCAAGGTCGAGTGCGGCATCCATTTCGACGGTGAGAGGTGGGTGCGGGGCGGGCCGGGCGCCTGAGCGCCGGGACTGTCCACGCGTGGACAGGCGCATAACCATCTGACAAGAAAACAAATTCTTCGCGGACGGTTTTCATGGTCAATCCGCGTCCGCCGCATCGGCCTCCGCCGGTGCTGTCCCGAGACGCGGAGTCCCGTCACGCCCCGGTCAAGCCGTGGCATCCGCGAGCGCGGCACGGCCCGAGGGGCCCGGGACTGCCGGGTCGAGCCCGGCCACGACCGGGGGGGTGGCGGATCCGGAAAGCCGGATGCGCCTCAGCTCAGCCCGGCGCAGAAACGCTGGATGCGGGCGCAGGCGTCCTCGAGTTCGGCCTCCGAGGTGGCGTAGGAGACGCGGAAGTTCGGGCTGAGGCCGAAGGCCGCGCCGAACACCGCCGCGACCCCCTCGGCCTCGAGGAGCGCGGTGCAGAAGGTCTCGTCGTCCTCGATCACCGTGTCGTCCGCCGTGCGCTTGCCGATGCAGCCCTTGATCGAGGGGTAGACGTAGAAGGCGCCCTCGGGCGTCGGGCACTCCACGCCCGGCGCCTGGTTCAGCATCGAGACCACGAGATCACGCCGGGTCTGGAAGGCGCGGCAGCTGTCGGCGATGTAGTTCTGGTCGCCGGTCAGCGCCTCGACCGCGGCCCACTGGCTGATCGTGCAGGGGTTCGAGGTGGACTGCGACTGCACCTTGCGCATGGCGCCGATCAGCTCCTCCGGCCCGCCGGCATAGCCGATGCGCCAGCCGGTCATGGCGTAGGCCTTCGAGACGCCGTTAACGGTCAGCGTGCGCCCGTAGAGGCGGGGCTCGACCTCGGCCGGCGTGCAGAACTCGAAGGGCGGGTACGTGATGTGCTCGTACATGTCGTCGGTCATCACCCAGACGTGCTCGTGGCGCATGAGCACGTCCGTCAGCGCCTTGAGCTCGTCGCGCGAGTAGCCGGCGCCCGAGGGGTTGGAGGGGGAGTTGAAGATGAACCATTTGGTGCGCGGCGTGATCGCCGCCTCGAGGTCCTCAGGCGTCACCTTGAATTTGGTCTCGAGCCGGGTCTCGACGATCACCGGCTCGCCGCCGCCGAGGAGCACCATGTCGGGGTAGCTGACCCAGTAGGGCGCGGGGATGATCACCTCGTCGCCGGGGTTCAGGGTCGCGATCAGGGCGTTGTAGAGGACCTGCTTGCCGCCGGTGCCGACCGAGACCTGGCCGGTCTTGTAGTCGAGGCCGTTCTCGCGCTTGAACTTCTCCGCGATCGCCTGCTTCAGCTCGGGGATGCCGTCAGGGGCCGTGTATTTCGTCTTGCCGGCGTCGATCGCCTTCTTCGCGGCCTCCTTGATGTTGGCGGGCGTGTCGAAGTCCGGCTCGCCGGCGCTGAGCGCGATCACGTCGCGGCCGGCGGCCTTGAGCTCCATCGCCTTGGTCTGGATGGTGATCGTCGGCGAGGGCTTCACGCGGGCCAGGCTGTCGGAGAGGAATCCCATGAGGCGGCTCCCGGGGCGCGAGGGGTTGGGGGTATGCGGGCGTTCTACGCGCGGGGCCCCGTCGCGGCAAGGGATTCGCGCGCAGCGCAGCGCGGCGTGCTAGGTTTGGGCATGCAACAGGGACCGGGTAAGCCATGCCGAGGCGGATTGCGCAAAGGTGGCGGACGGGGCTCGGGTTTCTCGTCGCGCCGTTGACGGTGCCGCTGATGCTCGGGGCCTACGGGGCGGCGACCGGCGCCGCGGTCACGGCGGGCTTCGTCATGTTCTGCACCGCGATCGGCTACGCGGCCGCCCTGGTGCTCGGCCTGCCGCTCCACGTGTTTGTGCTGGAGAAACGGGGGCGGCGCGGGGCCGGAACCTATCTCCTCGCGGGAGGCGGGGTCGGACTCGCCGCCTACGCCGCGATCGCGGCCGTCCTTTCGATCCACGCCATCGTCACGCTCGCCATTGATCAGGTCCTTTATTTCCTCTGGCTGACGCGCCATTTCGCGGCGGTCGGCGCGGTCTGCGGGGCAGCCTCTGCCCTCGTGTTCTGGGTCGCCGCGGTGCGGGGCCGGGACGGCGTGTAGCGGCCGCGGCGTCAGGCGACCCGGCCGCGCGTTCCGAGGAGCCGCAGGAGCCGTCCGTCGATCAGCGCCAGCCCGCCGGCGATCAGGGCGAAGCCGGCCACCGCCCGCGGCTCCAGCGGCTCGCCGAGGAAGGCGACGCCGAGGAAGACCGCGACGGGCGGGATGATCAGTGTGCAGAGCAGCAGGTTGCCCGCCCCGGCCATCGCCAGCACCCGGTAGTAGAGGAGATACGCCCCCGCCGTCGCCACCACGGCGTAGTAGCCGATCGCGGTCCAGGTGGCGCCGGCGAGAGCGAGGCCCGGCAGGCCCTCGGCGGCGAGGGCGAAGGGCGCCATCACCAGCGTCGAGCCGGTCAGCATGCCGGCCGCCGCCACCACCGGCGGGTGGCCCCGCAGCCAGCGTTTCGCCCAGGCTCCCGCGAGGGCGTAGCTGAACGCGCCGCCGAGCACCGCCCAGGTGCCGAGCGCCTGCGCGTCCAGCGCCAGGAGCCGCTCCGGCCCCTTGATCGCGGCCACGCCGGCGAAGCCCAGAGCCACGCCCGCGAGGCGGCGTGTCGTCATGCGCTCGTCGGCGAAGCAGCGCGCCGCGCCCAGCACGCCGAAGACCGCCGTCATGGAGTTCAGCATCGAGGTGACGCCGGTACCGATCTGCATCTGGCCCCAGCTCATCAGGCTGAACGGAATCGCGTTGTTGAGACACCCCATCACCAGGAACGCGCCCCAGGCCCCGGCCCCGCGCGGCAGGGGCAGCCGCCATGCCCAGACCACGAGCCAGAGGAGCAGCGCCGCCCAGCCGACCCGGTGGAGGACGACCGTGACCGGCCCGATCTCCCGCTGGGCAATGGCGATCGAGAAGAACGAGCCGCCCCAGATCAGTGAGAGAAGCACGAGCTCGGCCCAGGCCCGGGTCGACAGGTCGGTTCCGGCTTTGCTATGGTCGGCCACGCATTTGCTCCAATCC
>JBEPXW010000247.1:0-3987 GCA_041641715.1 Pseudomonadota bacterium | reverse complement strand
GGGCCACCCCGGCCCGCCGCGCCATGGCGATCAGATGAATCACCGCGTTGGTCGAGCACCCCGTCGCCATCGCCACCGTCGCCGCGTTCCGGACGGCGGCGGGGGTGACGATCCGGTCGGGCGTCAGGTCCTCCCAGATCATCTCGACGATCCGCCGGCCGCAGGCGGCGCTCATGCGAATGTGGTTGGCGTCCGCCGCCGGGATCGAGCTCGCGCCGGGCAGCGTCAGCCCCATCGCCTCGGCGATCGCCGTCCTGGTCGAGGCCGTCCCCATGGTCATGCAGTGCCCGTAGGACCGCGCGATGCCGCCCTGGATGCCGAGCCAGTCCTCCCTGGTGATGGTCCCCGCGCGCCGCTCGTCCCAGTACTTGAACGCATCCGATCCGCTGCCGAGCGTCTCGCCCTTCCAGTTGCCGCGCAGCATCGGCCCGGCGGGCAGGTAGATCATCGGCAGGCCGGCGCTCAGCGCCCCCATCACCAGCCCCGGCGTGGTCTTGTCGCAGCCGCCCATTAGCACCGCCCCGTCCACCGGGTGCGAGCGCAGCAGCTCCTCCGCTTCCATCGCCAGCAGGTTGCGGTAGAGCATGGTCGTCGGCTTGACGAAGTTCTCCGAGAGCGAGAGCGCCGGCAGCTCGATCGGAAACCCGCCCGCCTGCAGCACGCCGCGCTTCACGTCCTCGACCCGGTGGCGGAAATGGGCGTGGCAGGGATTGATGTCGGACCATGTGTTGATGATCGCCACCACCGGCCTGCCGGCCCAGTCCTCCGGCGCGTAGCCCATCTGCATGATGCGCGAGCGGTGGCCGAACGAGCGGAAGTCGTCGGGCGCGAACCAGCGGGCGCTGCGCAGCTGGTCGTAGGTCTTTCTCGTGCCGGTCGTCATGGATGGCGCTCCGTCGGGCGTGTTTCGGGGCGCGGCCGGGCCGCTTTCCGCTGTCTTAGCCGCCGGAGGCCCGCGGACGCCAGAGGGCAATGCGCGCGGGAGATCCGCCCCAGCCTGGGCTGGGGCGGAGATACCCGGTTCAGGGTATTGGGGCGTTTCCCGGGCCGGCCGGCCCTCGGCCGGTTGGTGAGAAGGGGGGATACCCGCCAACGGCCGGACCCGCCAGGGAACGTCCGACTCAATAAGGCACCCATGGTAAAGGAAGCGTTACGCCGGCAAAGAAATCCTGCGGGCGGGCATGCGGCGGCGTTGCGGGCGCCGCGCTTTGACGCCGCGTCGAAATCTTTGCTAGCGTCCGAACGACGCAATTCCGCGCACATCGATGTGGCGGCTGACCCGCCGCGGGGAGGGGCCATGGACCTGCCGGTCAACCGCTTCAAGCACGCCCTCGCGGCGGGCGAGCTGCAAATCGGGATCTGGAACCAGCTCGCGAGCGCCTTCGCGACCGAGGCGGTCGCCGGCGCCGGCTACGACTTCCTCGTCATCGACGCCGAGCACGCGCCGAACGACGTCACCACGGTCCTGCCGCAGTTGCAGGCCGTGGCGGGCTACCCCGCCTCCGCCGTGGTCCGGCTGCCCTGGAGCGACATGGTGCTGGTCAAGCGCTATCTGGACATCGGCGCCCAGACGCTCCTCGTGCCCTTCATCGAGACGCCGGAGCAGGCCGCCGAGGCGGTCTCCTTCACCCGCTACCCGCCCGAGGGCGTGCGCGGTGTCGCCGGCTGCCACCGCGCCAACCGCTATGGCCGCGTGGCCGACTACCCGGCCCGTGCCGCCGGAGAGATCTGCCTCATGGTCCAGATCGAGACGCGGCGCGGCCTCGACAACCTCGAGGCCATCGCGGCCGTGGGCGGCATCGACGGTCTGTTCATCGGCCCGGCGGACCTCGCCGCGTCGTTCGGCCAACTCGGCAACCCCGGCCACCCGGAGGTGAAGGAGGCCATCGATGCCGTCCCGGCCCGCCTCGCCGCCAGCGGCAAGCCCGGCGGCATCCTCTCGACGGTCGAGGAGACGGCGAAGCGTCACATCGAGCTCGGCTACCGCTTCGTCGCGGTCGCGAGCGACCTGGCGCTGCTGGCGAGCCAGACCGCGGCGCTCGCTGCCCGGTTCGGGCGGTCGCCGGGGTGAGGCCAGGGGCCGGAACTCTTATAACTCTTATATAAGAGATATAAGAGTTGCGCGGGCATTAACCATGAAACCCGGCGCGCCCGGGCGGCAATCGAGGAGGCACTGCCATGACCGCCAGGACCGTCCTGATGACCGGCGCCGCGGGCGGGGTCGGGCGCTTCCTCCGCGCCGGGCTCGCCGGGCGCTATGACCTGCGCCTCTCGGACCGCGTGGTGATCGACGATCTGGCCGAGGGCGAGAGCTTCGTCGCCGCCGACCTCGCCGACATGGGCGCCGTCCGCCGCGCCGTGGAGGGCGTCGACGCCATCATCCATCTCGGCGGCTTCTCGGTGGAGGGGGACTGGGAGACCATCCTCCACGCCAACTTCATCGGCACCCACAATCTCTACGAGGCCGCCCGCAAGGCCGGGGTCAGGCGCGTCGTCTTCGCCAGCTCGAACCATGCCGTCGGCTTCTACGAGCGCAGCGAGACCATCGACCACGCCGTCTATCCGCGCCCCGACAGCCGCTACGGCCTCTCCAAGGTCTTCGGCGAGGGGCTCGCCAGCCTCTACGCCGACAAGTACGGAGTGAGCTCCCTATGCATCCGCATCGGCAATGTCGACGAGCGCCCGCGCGACGTGCGCCGGCTGGCGATCTGGATCAGCCCGCGCGACATCGCGCAGCTCGTCGCCATCGGCGTCGAGCACCCCGATATCCGCTTCGAGATCGTCTACGGAATGTCCGATAACGCCCGGGCGTGGTGGGACAATTCCAATGCCTACCGCCTCGGCTACAAGCCGGAGGACCGGAGCGAGGACTACGCCGAGGAGGTGCTCTCCGCCTCCCCCGCCGACACCGGCGACCCGGTGGCCGACCGCTGCCAGGGCGGGCCGTTCTGCTCGGCCGAGACGGGCGGCGACCCGATGAAGCCGGACCCGGCCTGAGGCGGCGCCATGGCGCTGATCGACGACATCCACGCCTTCGAGGTGCCGGCGCGCTCCGTCGCCATCTGGTTCCTCGGCCAGAACGGCTGGATCCTGAAATCACCCTCGGGCTTCACGGTCGCCATCGACCCCTACCTGTCGGACCTGCTGAACGGCAAGCGGCCCAACCTCGACCAGGCCCGCCAGGTGCCCATCTTCATCGAGCCGGAGCGGCTCAGGGTCGACCTCCACGCCTGCACCCACAGCCACGCCGACCACGCCTGCCCGGAGACCATCGCCGGCAGCCGCAAGGCCGGCACGCGCCAGTTCATGGGACCGGCCGAGACGCTTGCCGTGTTCGAGCGCGCCGGCGTCCCGGCCGAGGAGCGCATCCCGATCTGGCCGAACCACGTGGTGCGCTTCGCCGACCTCACCTTCACCGGCACCTTCGCGCTGCCGACCGACCACACGGATCTCACCCACATGGGCTTCATGATCGCGGTCGAGGACGGGCCCACCGTCTACGTCACCGGCGACACCGCCGACACGCCGATCCTCGAGACGGCGGCGCGGCACGCCCCGGACGTGATGATCGTCTGCATCAACGCCGGCTTCCGCAATCTCAGCCACTGGGAGGCGGCGGAGCTGGTGAAGGTGATCGACCCCGAGATCGCGATCCCCTGCCACTACGACATGTTCCCGGACAACACCTGCCCGCCGCACATGTTCCGCGCCTCGCTCGCGGTGCTGGGGATCGAGGATAAATACCGCCTCGTCGAGCACGCCACCCCGTTCGTCTACCGCAAGGGCCAAGGGGAAGCCGCCGCGTGACGACCGTTTTCCTCACCCACGACCCGGCCGCGCTCGAGAACTATTACGGCGAGGCCGCGCTGGCGGCGCTCCGCGAGATCGCCGAGGTGCGGCTGAACCCGAAGGACCGGCCCCTCGCCACGGAGGAACTGATCGAGGCGGCGCGGGGCGCGGAGATCATCGTCGGCGACGTGAACACGC
>JBEPXW010000246.1:0-3996 GCA_041641715.1 Pseudomonadota bacterium | reverse complement strand
CAGGTGGAGAACGCCAACCTGGAGTTCACCACCGTCGTTCGCGTGCACAAGGGGGCCGTCGTGCTGGCCAAGCCCCCCGGCCTGAAGGACGACCTCCTGCAGGAGGCCTTCCTGCGGGCACGGCCGCATACCACCCAACCGGACGCCTCAGACGTGGCCGAGGAGTTGCGGCTGCGCGTGCTGAAGCCGCACCTGAACCTGAAGAACGGCAACGGCGCCATCGTCTGTGGGGTGCCCCGCGATGCCTACACCGCGGAGCGCCGCCGCGAGCGCCGCTTCAACGCCCGCTTCATGGGGGGCCTGAGCCTGTACGTGGACGCCCACGATACCCACTATCCCATCGAGGACTTGTCCATGCACGGGTGCCGCGTGGCCATTGCCTACCAGCACCCCCGCATGCTGTTCCCGGAGGGCGGTCTCGAGTTCTCGAACCTGACCAAGGCCCAGCGCGGCTATCTCCTGGCCGAGCAGGGCCGCATCAAGCCCGCGCCCGAGCCGCGCAAGGCCGCACGCGTCGCCCTCACGCGAAAGCAGTCGACGCGGGACGCCGCGCAAGCGGTGATGCGCGAGTGCCTCGACCAGGCGGCGGCCAACGCGCTCGCAGTCGGGCAGGGCGAGGACCCGGAGGGACCGCACCAGCTCCGCGTCGGGCTCAGGCGGCTGCGCGCCGCCTTCGCCGTCTTCCGCCCGGCGATCGGGCGCGCGGCGCTGGCCCAGCTCAACGACGAGGCGCGCTGGCTGGGCCAGGAGGTCGGGCGGCTCCGCGACCTCGATGTCGTCCGCGAGGACATCATCGCGCCCGAGGCCGCCCGCCACCCGGACGAGGCCGGCTTCGCCACCCTCGTCGAAGCGCTGACGGCGGCCGCCGACGCGGAGCGCGCGCGTCTCCGCGAGACGCTCAGGGGCCCGCGCGCCCACGCCTTCCTGCTCGACCTCGCCGCCTTCATCGAGGCGCACCCCTGGGCCGAGGAAGAATCGGGCCGGGCCGGGGCGCTGGCGCGGCCTGTCGGGGACCACGCCCGCAAGGCCCTGTCGAAGACCTGGAAGCGGACCCGGAAGCGCGCGCGCGGCATCGAGACTCTGACCGTCGAGCAGCGCCACGAGCTCCGCAAGGCGCTGAAGCGGCTGCGCTACGCGGTCGAGTTCTTCGCGCCCCTTTATCCCGCCAAGGCGGTGAAGCCGTTCCTCAAGCACCTGAAGGAATTGCAGGACCTCTTCGGCGACCTGAACGACGTGGCCGTGGCCGAGGCCATCTTCTCCGGCGCGGACGCTCCCGCCGCCGGCGACCCCGCGGCCGAGCGCGCCGTCGGCCTCGTCATCGGCGCCCGGCGCGAGCGGGCCGAGCGGGCCTGGACCTCGGCCCGCGAGACCTGGCAGGGCTTGAAGGAGACGCCGAAGTTCTGGAAAAGCTGAAGCATGGGCCTTCGCTTCATCATCGTCAGCGACCTGCACCTCGTGCCGCCGGGCGAGCCGCTCTACGGCCTCGACCCGGTCGCCCACCTCGCCCGCGCCGTCGAGCTGATCGGGCGGGACCACGGCGACGCGGCCTTCCTCGTCCTGCTCGGCGACCTCACCCATGCCGGGCAGGAGGGCGCCTACGCCGCCCTCGCGGAGACGCTAGCGCTTTTAACAATGCCGCTCATCCCCATGACGGGAAACCACGATTCCCGCGAGCTCATGCGCGCCGCGCTGCCCGCGACCGACCGCGACCCGAACGGGTTCGTCCAGGCGCTGCGTGTCTACCCGGAGGCGAGCGTCGTCACCCTCGACACCCTCGACGAGGACCTCGGCACCGCCGCCGGCAGCCTCTGCGCGGCGCGCCTCGACTTCCTGCGGGAGGCGCTGAGCGAAGCACCGGCGGATCGGCCGCTGCTGCTGTTCCAGCACCACCCGCCCTTCGACACCGGCCTCGCCGGCATGGACCGGATCAGGCTCACGAACCCGGAGGAGGAGTGGGCGGTGATTTCGGCCACGCGGCGGCCCGACTACCTCTTCCTGGGCCACATCCACCGCCCGGTCTCGGGCCTCTGGCGCGGCATCCCCTTCCACATCCAGCGCGGCCTCGCCCACCAGATCGCGCTCACGCTCGGCGGGTCGGAGAAGAACCGCGGCACCCACGAGGGCTGCGACTACGCCGTGGTCGATGTCGGGGCCGAGGGGGTGGTGATCCACCACCGGCCCGTGCTCTACGACGGGCCGGACTTCGCGCTGAGCGACGAGGCGGCGCGCTGGGCGCGGACACTTCGCTGAAAACGTCCCTGAAACCTCGCTGAAATGTCGCTCTGTTCGGCACGACTCTTATAACTCAGTTATAAGAGTTAACCATCATGCAGGCGCCTGCACGGTCTGACGCTGCTGTCCCAGCCCCTCGATCCCGAGCTCCACCACGTCGCCGGGGTTGAGGTATTTCGGCGGGCTCATCCCCATCGCCACGCCGGGCGGCGTCCCGGTCGGGATCACGTCGCCCGCCTCCAGCGTCATGAACTGCGAGATGTAGGAGACGATGTGGGCGATGGTGAAGATCATCGTCCGGGTCGAGCCGCCCTGCCGGCGTTCGCCGTTGACGTCCAGATACATGTCGAGGTCGCCCGGGTCCGGCACCTCGTCCCGCGTCACCAGCCAGGGGCCGAGCGGGCCGAAGCTGTCATGGCTCTTGCCCTTGATCCACTGGCCGCCGCGCTTGGTCTGGAAGCTGCGCTCGGAGATGTCGTTGAAGACCGCGTAGCCGGCAACGTGGCCGAGCGCGTCGGCCGCGGTGACGTTCTTCGCCCGCTTGCCGATCACGATGGCGATCTCGATCTCGTAGTCGAGCGCGTCCGAGCCCTGCGGCGTCTCGATGTTGTCATAGGGTCCCGAGACGGCGGTGACCGCCTTGCCGAAGAGCACCGGCTCGGTCGGGATCGGGTTGCCCGTCTCCTCGGCATGGTCGCGGTAGTTGAGGCCGACGCAGACGAGCTTGCCGACGCGCCCGACGCAGGCGCCGATGCGCGTGTCCTCCGGCACCGCCGGTAGGCTGGCGGGGTCAAGCCCGCGCAGGCGGTCGAGCCCCGCGTCGGAGAGGACGTCGCCCGCGATGTCGTCGACATGTGCGGAGAGGTCCCGGATCGTGCCGTCCCGGTCCAGGATGGCAGGCTTCTCGGCACCCTTCGGGCCGACTCGCAGCAGTTTCATGGGGTTGTCTCCGTTTCCTAACCCGACCAGCCGCCGTCGATGACGACGGCCTGGCCGGTCATGAAGGCGCTCTCGTCCGAGCCGAGATAGACGACGAGGGCCGCGATCTCCCACGCCTCGGCGATCCGGCCCATGGGCTGGCGGGCGGTGAAGGCCTTGCGCGCCGCCTCGTAGTCGCCGGTGGCCTCGAGCCGCTCGTGCAGCGAGGGCGTGTCGACGGTGCCGGGGCAGACCGCGTTGCAGCGGATGCCCTGGGCGATGAAGTCCTTCGCCACCGCCTTCGTCAACGCGATCACCGCGCCCTTGGTGGCGCCGTAGACGCAGCGGTTCGGCGCGCCGATAATCGAGGAGGCGGCCGAGGCCATGTTGACGATCGAGCCCGAGCCGCGCTCCAGCATCCCCGGCACCGCGGCGCGGATGGTGCGGAACATGGACTTGACGTTGAGGTCGAACGCAAAATCCCACTCCTCCTCGGTGGCGTCGAGGATGGTGCCGTTGTGCACGAAGCCGGCGCAGTTGACGAGGATATCCGGCTTGGCGCGGTCCACGGCGGCGGCGATATCGGCCGGGTCGAGGGCGTCCATCCGGAAGGTTTCGGCGCCCTCCAGCGAGGCGAGCGCCTCGGCGTTGACGTCGGTGGCAAAGACCTGCGCGCCCTCGCGCAGCATGGCCTCGGCGGTGGCGCGGCCGATGCCCTGGCCGGCCGCGGTGATCAGCGCGCGCTTGCCTTCGAGCCGCATGGCGTTCCTCCCCGGGTTGGCGTGACGCGCCCCGGACGGGGCGAACGCGGGCCGACCCTAAGCGGTTCGGCCCGCTTCGCCAAGC
>JBEPXW010000245.1:0-4002 GCA_041641715.1 Pseudomonadota bacterium | reverse complement strand
TGATCCGCATCGCCGCCGCGGGCGTGAACGGGCCGGACATCATGCAGCGCCAGGGACGCTACGACCCGCCGCCCGGCGCCTCGGACCTGCCCGGCCTCGAGGTCTCGGGCGAGATCGCCGCCGCGGGCGAGGGCGTCACCCGCTGGAAGGAGGGCGACCGGGTGTGCGCGCTCACGAAGGGCGGCGGCTACGCCGAGTACGTCGCGGTCGAGGCCGACCATGTGCTGCCGGTGCCGGACGGCGTCGAGACGGTGGACGCGGGCGGCCTCTGCGAGACCTTCTTCACGGTCTGGAGCAACTTCTTCTTCCGGCTGGAGTGGCCGGAGGGGAGCCTTTTTCTGGTCCATGGCGGCGCCGGGGGCATCGGCTCGACGGCGATCCAGCTCGGCGCGGCGCTGGGGCTGCGCGTCTTCGCCACCTGCTCGGCGGACTCGCGCGCCTTCTGCGAGTCGCTCGGCGCCGAGCGGGCGATCGACTACCGCGCGGAGGACTTCGTCGAGGTCGTGAAGGAGGCGGGCGGCGCCAACGTCATCCTCGACTTCATGGGCGGCGAATACGTCCAGCGCGACATCAAGGCGGCCGCCGTGGACGCGCGGATCGTGCAGCTCGCCTTCCGCAAGGGCTCGAAGGTCGAGGTCGATCTCCTGCCGCTGATGCTGAAGCGGCTGACCATCACCGGCTCGACGCTGCGCCCGCGGCCCGACGAGTTCAAGGCGGCCGTCGCGGCGGACCTCGAGAAGCGGGTCTGGCCGCTCTTCGCCGACGGCCGGGTGCGCACGGTGACCCATGCGACCTACCCGCTGGCCGAGGCGCCGAAGGCCCACGCGGCGATGGAGGCCGGCGGGCTCAGGGGCAAGATCCTGCTCACGCCCTGACGCCCCGGAAAGGAAAGGCCCGCGCCACGCCGGCGCGGGCCTTCGCATGGCGGGCCGGGCGGCGCTCAGGCGGCGCGGGCCGCGACCACCTTCTTCACGGCGCGCTGGATCGCCGGGTAGAACATCAGGAGCAGCGCCAGCACCATGATCGTCCCCGAGATCGGGCGGGTGAAGAAGAGCGTGATGTCGCCCTGCGCGCCGAGCACCGACTGGCGGAAGGACTGCTCGGCGAGCGGCCCGAGCACGATCGCCAGCACCGCCGGCGCGACGGGGTAGTTCAGCTTGCGCAGCAGGTAGCCCGCGAAGCCGAAGCCCACCATCAGCCAGACGTCGTGCAGCGTCTGCGTCGGCGCGAAGCCGCCGACGATGCAGAGCGTGAAGATCACCGGCGCCAGGAGCGTGAACGGCATGGCGAGCACGCGCATGAAGACCGGGATCAGCGCCAGGTTGAACAGCACCGTGAAGACGTTCGAGATGTAGAGCGAGCCGATCAGGCCCCAGACGAAGTCCGGGTGCTCCTGGAAGAGGAGCGGGCCGGGGCGCAGGCCCCAGATGATCATGCCGCCCAGGAGCACCGCGGTCGTCGGCGAGCCCGGGATGCCGAGCGTGATCATCGGCAGCATCGAGCCCGTCGAGGCGGCGTTGTTCGCCGCCTCGGGCGCCGCGACGCCGACCACGTTGCCCTTGCCGAAGCTCGACGGGTCCTTCGAGAACGTCTTGGCGAGCCCGTAGGACATCAACGAGGCGGGCGTCGCGCCGGCCGCCGGCAGGATGCCGCAGAAATAGCCGAGCAGCGAGCCGAGCACCGCCACCTTCAGGAAGCTGCCGATCTGCTTGAAGTTCTCGAGAAAGCTCCGGAGCGTCACCTTCACCTTGTGGAGCTGCACGTCGCCGCGGGTGTGCTCGAGCGTCCAGAGCATCTCGCCGATGCCGTAGATGCCGATCGCCAGCACCAGGAAGTTGATGCCGTGCAGGAAGCCCGGGATGTCGAAGAAGATCAGCCGCGGCCGCCCCGAGATGATGTCGAGGCCGACGGTCGCCATGACGAGGCCGATGGCGATGGAGAAGATCGTCTTCGGGATGTCGTCGCCGCCGAGCCCGATGAAGGTGGCGAAGGCGAGGATCATCAGGGCGAACTCCTCGGGCGGCCCGAAGCGGAGGGCGAAGTCCGCCAGCGGCGGCGCGAAGAGCGTGAACATGATGACCGAGATCGTGCCGCCGATGAACGAGGCGATGGCGGCCGTCATCAGCGCCTGGTCGGCCCGGCCCGACTGCGCCAGCGGGCGCCCGTCGAACACGGTCGCGACGGCCGTCGATGCCCCCGGTATCCCGAGCGTGATCGAGGATACGGCGCCGCCATACATGGCGCCGTAGTAGATCGCGGCGAGGAAGATGATCGCGGCGTTCGGCGGCACCAGGAAGGTGATGGGCAAGAGGATCGCCACGCCGTTCACAGAGCCCAGCCCCGGCATCATGCCGACGAACAGGCCGATCAGGCAGCCGATCACCACCATGGCCAGGTTGAGCGGCTGGAACGCCTCCAGGATGCCGGCCCCCAGCGGTATCAGAATGTCTTCGAGCATGTCCCTCGTCCCCAGCGGCGCTGTCGCGCGTCGTTCCGTGTGCGTCAGTAGATGAGGCGGTAGATCGGGATGAAGAGCGGCTGCGAGATCCCCTTCGGCAGCGGGATCGTCAGCGCCCATTCGAACAGCCCGAAGATGAACACCGGCATGCCGATGACGACGCCGCCGGTGACGGTCCAGGTGTGCCCGCCGACGATCTTCACGTAGAAGAACAGGAACGCCATCAGCGCCAGGTAGAGGCCGATGACATGCGTCGCGAGCAGCAGGATGACCAGCGCCGCGGCCGTGATGCCGACGAGGTAGAGCGCCTCGCGGTCGATGTAAGGCTCGAGGTTCCGCGACTCGGGCGTCGCGCGCATGAACCAGCGGACGAGCGTGGCGATCGAGGACGCGAGCAGGATCGCTGAGAGCCAGAAAGGCCAGGCGCCCGCGCCGGGGCCGCGCCCCTGGACCCAGCCGATGTTGTTGTCGGCGCTCTTGACCATGAGCCCGATCGAGATCGCGATCGTCGCGATCGCCATGAGTAGCTCGGCAGTGCGAACGGTCATGCCCGTCACCCTCACTTGAAGTCCGCTTGGCCGCCAGGATGCGCCGTCGCTCCGAAAGCCACTTCGGCGCGCAGTCGTGATCCGAGCCCCCCGGCGTGCCGGGGCTCGGTCCGGCCGGGGGCGCGCGGGCGCCCCCGGCCGTGTCGCGTGCTAGCCGAGCGGCCTCACTCGCTGGTGATGGCGTCCGCGCCGACCCGCTCGATCAGCTGCTCGTGGCGCGCGAGCTGCTCGTCGTGGAAGTCGCCGAGCGCCTCGCCCTCGAGCGCATCGACCTTGTCATCGCAGAACATGCCCTCGTTCTCGCAGTAGCCCTGCCACTCCTCGGACTCGAACACCTGGCTGAACAGGTCGATGTAGTAGGCCTGCGCCTCCTCGGACATGCCCGGCGGGCCGTTCAGCGAGCGCTGCATGAAGTAGACGATGTCGACGCCCAGCTCCTTGGCGGTCGGCACGTCCGGGAAGATCTCCATGCGCTCCTCGGTGAACTGGACGAGGGGCTTGGAGTCGCCGGCGCGCCAGAACTCGATCTGCTCGGCCGGGTTGTTCACGGTCGAGTTGACGTGCTTGCCGACCAGGTTCTTGGCGACCGTGCCGCCGCCCGGGAAGGGCACGTAGGTCATGTCGAGCCCGAACTCGGCCTCGAGCATGGCGGTCAGGATCGAGTCCTCCTGGCCCGAGCCGGTGCCGCCCATCTGCCAGTTCTTGCCCTGATCCTTCACCGTGTCGACGTACTCGTCGAGGCTGGAGATCTCGGAGTCCGCCGGCACCCAGAGCAGGAAGGTGTCCATGCCCATCAGCTTGATGGGCGTGAAGTTGGTGATGTCGATGTTGAGGCCTTCCTGGATCAGGGGCGTGGTGTAGAAGCTGTTCAGCGTCACCAGCAGCTTGTGATTGTCGCCGGCGTTCTGCTGCATGTAGAGGTAGCCCTCGCCGCCCGAGCCGCCCGGCTTGTTGATCGGGATGATCGGCATCGGGCTCAGGTCCTTCTTCTGGACC
>JBEPXW010000244.1:0-4020 GCA_041641715.1 Pseudomonadota bacterium | reverse complement strand
GATGGTCGACCGGCCAAGCCTCCGCCTCGACAAAGTAGGGGATGAGCACGTCCCAAGACCAGCGCAGATCCAGCAGCAGGTGTGCCCGGTAACCTGCTACGAAGACGGCGTGGGCCGGAGACAGCGCTTCTGGCCGGGCCAGTCCTCGTCACCGCTGTCGGCCGGTGCCGGGCAGTCGTCGGCCGGCGTGCCCGCCTCTGCCCGCTCGGCGGCATTCATGCCTTCCCAGTCAACGTCCTCCGGGCGCGTCGGCGGGGCGTCGCGGCCGGGGCCGAAGACATGCGGGTGACGCCGCACCATCTTGTCGGCGATCGCGCGGATTACGGCGGCGAAATCGAACTTCCCTTCCTCCTCGGCCATGCGGGCGTGATAGACGACCTGGAGGAGGAGATCGCCGAGCTCGTCCCTGAGGGCCGGCATGTCACCGTTCTCGATGGCGTCGGCGACCTCGCAGGCCTCCTCGATGGTATAGGGCGCGATCGAGCGAAAGTCCTGCTCGCGGTCCCAGGGGCAGCCGTCGGGGGCACGCAGCCGGGCCATGATCTCGACGAGGCGCTCGATGCCCGCCTCGCGGTCGAAGACGAGCCGGTCGGATTCGGCGCGGGATCTTTCGCTCATGCCGCCTCCTATCGCTGGCGCCTGCCACGGATGTTCAGGAGATTGCCGGCGAGGATCAATGCCGCCCCGGCGAAGACCGCGGCCTCCAGCGGCTCGCCATAGACGACCATGCCGACGACCGCGATGATCGGCAGCCGCGCGAAATCCATCGGCGAGACGACCGACGCCGGCGCGGAGCGCAGCGCCGAGGTCACGCAGAGATGCGCGGTCAGCCCGCAGACGCCTACGATGGCGACCCAACCGAGAGACTCCGCCCGCGGCAGCGCGACATCGCCATCGATCCCGGCGCAAAGGATGCCGAAGGCCGTTTGCGTCCAGGTCATCCAGAACAGGATTGTCCAGACGCCCTCGGTGAGCGAGAGACGCTTCGTCGCGAGCACGTTTCCGGCGAAGCCGACCGCCGACATGGCCGCCGCGAGATGGCCGATGCTGAGGGGGCTCAGGCCGGGGCGCGCCACGACCAGAATCCCGAGAAAGCCGAGCAGGATGGCGAGCGCCCGTGTGCGCGTCATGGCTTCGCCAAGGACAAGGGGCGCGAGCAGCGCCACCCAGATCGGCGTCGTGAACTCAAAGGCGAAGAGCTGGGCGAGCGGGATTACCGCGACACCGTAGAACCAGAGGTTCTGACCCGTGAAGTGGAAGACGTTGCGGACGAGGTGGAGGCGGAACTGGTGCGTGCGCGCCAGCGCCAGCCGGCCGGTCGCCGCGCCGAGCCCGGTGACAAGGGCCGCGCCGATCAGCGAACGGTAGGTCATGACCTCGAAGGTGTCGAGCTCGGTCGAGAGCTCGCGGCCCGCCACCGCCATCAGCGAGAACGATGCGATTGCCCCGAGCATCCAGAGCGACGCCCGCCCCGCACCGGGGACGTCCACCCGCGGGGCCGCGGGAACCGCGCTCACCGGACCCAGGCCTCCCTCTCTTCGGCGTCGAGGCCGGCCGCCGCCAGGATCTCCCAGCCGGCAACCTTCGCGAGGTTGTACCACCAGGCCATGGCCTCCCTGACGATATACCAGGTCCGCTCGTGCCAGCCTTCCTTCTCCATGCCGGGCACCGCGACCAGGCCGGGATCGTCGTGGCCGAAATAGGCGGCAAGCCACCGTGCACGCTCGAGATGAAAGGCGTCCGTCAGGATCGCCAGTCGCTCGAGTTCCATCTCATCGGCGATCTTCAGGCTGAAGCGGAGATTCTCGAACGTCGAGCCCGAGCGCCTCTCCGTCACCAGCGATTCGGGCGAGGCGCCGAGGGCCGCGGCGTGGCGGCGCATCAGTCGGCCCCCCGGAGGGATGCCGGGAATGTGGACCGGGCCGCCCGACAGGATAAGGCGGTCGGCCAGGCCGGCCTCGAGAAGCGACACGCCCCCCGCGACGCGGCGCCGCGAGGAATAGCGGAGCACGCCGTCGGGATCGACGCCGCCGCCGAGGACGACCACGGCGTCGACCGGGGCCTCCAGCGAGCGTCCCTCGCCGTGCAGCCGGAGGTTCCTGTCGGAGACGTAGAGAACGGCGGCGATGGTCAGCGCAAGAACGATCACCACCAGCCCGACGCCCAGCCGCAGCAGGCGCCCGATCACTCCCATTCGATGGTCCCCGGCGGCTTCGAGGTGACGTCGTAGACGACCCGGTTGATGCCGTTGACCTCGTTGATGATACGGTTGGCGGCACGGCCGAGGAAGTCGTGCGGGAATGGGAAGTAGTCCGCCGTCATGCCGTCGGTCGAGGTCACGGCCCTCAGCGCGCAGACCTGGTCGTAAGTGCGCCCGTCGCCCATCACGCCCACGGTGCGGACGGGCAGGAGCACGGCGAAGGCCTGCCAGATCTCGTCGTAGAAGCCGGCCTTGCGGATCTCGTCGAGATAGATGGCGTCGGCCTTCCTGAGGATGTCGAGCTTCTCGCGCGTCACCTCGCCGGGGCAGCGCACCGCGAGGCCGGGGCCGGGGAAGGGGTGGCGGCCGACGAAGCTCTCCGGCAGGCCCAGCTCGCGGCCGAGCGCGCGCACCTCGTCCTTGAAGTGCTCGCGCAGGGGCTCGACCAGCTTCAGATTCATCCGCTCGGGCAGTCCGCCGACATTGTGGTGCGACTTGATCGTGACCGATGGGCCACCACTGAACGAGACCGATTCGATCACGTCCGGGTAGAGCGTTCCCTGGGCCAGGAACTCGGCGCCGCCGACCTCGCGCGCGTGCTTCTCGAACACGTCGATGAAGAGCCGGCCGATGATCTTGCGCTTGGCCTCCGGGTCGGTGACCCCGGCGAGCTCGGTGAGGAAGAGCTCCGAGTCGTCCGCCGCGATCAGCGGGATGTTGTAGTGATCGCGGAAAACGCGCTCGACCTCGGTCGCCTCGTTCAGACGCAGGAGCCCGGTGTCGACGAAGACGCAGGTGAGCTGCTGGCCGATCGCCTCGTGGATCAGCACCGCCGCGACCGACGAGTCGACCCCTCCCGAGAGGCCGCAGATGACCTTGGCATCGCCCACCTGGGCCCGAATTGCCGCGATGGCCTGGTCCTTGTAGGCGGCCATGGTCCAGTCGCCGCTGAAGCCGGCGATCTCGTGGGTGAAGTTGCGCAGCATCAGCGCGCCGTGGATGGTGTGGTAGACCTCCGGATGGAACTGGACGCCGAAATAGCCGCGGGACTGATCGGCGATCACCGCGAAGGGCGCGTTCGACGAGCGCGCCACCACGGTGAAGCCCTGCGGCAGCTCGGTCACGCGGTCGCCGTGGCTCATCCAGACCTGCTCGGGCCCGTCCGCGAACAGCCCGTCGAAGAGGTCCGAGGGCTCCACCGGCTCTAGCCAGGCACGGCCGAACTCGCGATGGTGCCCGCCCTCCACGCGGCCGCCGAGCTGCTCGACCATGACCTGCTGGCCGTAGCAGATGCCGAGCACCGGCACGCGGCTCTCGAAGATCGCCGGGTCGGCGCGCGGGCTGTCTGGCTCGGTCACACTCGCCGGGCCGCCGGAGAGGATGATCGCCTTCGGACCCAGCCGGGCCAGAAGCGCCGCGTCGACCTTCTGGTAGGGATGGATCTCGCAGTAGATGCCGCTCTCGCGCAGGCGCCGCGCGATAAGCTGCGTGACCTGGCTTCCAAAGTCGACGATGAGACAGGTCTCGTGAAGGGCGGGGGCGGTCATGCGGAATTCGCCTGAAAATGGGCTCGCGCGCTCGGGGGTCTTCTATATGGCGTCCGCCGCCGCCTGTCACCCGCATGTCGTTACTGACCAAGGGAGGGGCGAAAAAATCCGGTTTCGTGCCGCCGTTCAGCGCCATGAACGGCGCGGGGACTCGTGGCGCGGAGACGGCGGCGGCATCGCGCGCATCAATCAGGGCCGCATATCGGGCGCAGAGAACGCCGGGGGATCAGGGGAAATGAGCGACACGGCACACGAACCGCAGGGCGGCGGCGG
>JBEPXW010000243.1:1035-4042 GCA_041641715.1 Pseudomonadota bacterium | reverse complement strand
GGACATGCAGCCGCAGGACGTCGCCGGGCACCACCTTGGCCCGGAAACGACAGTTGTCGATGGTCATGAAGTAGACCAGCAGATCCTGATCGAACGCGCCGAGCGTGTCGACTACCAGCACGCCCGCCGTCTGCGCCATCGCCTCGACGATCAGCACGCCGGGCATGACCGGCTCGGCGGGAAAATGACCCTGGAAGAAGGGCTCGTTGACGCTGACGTTCTTGACGCCGGTGGCGCTCTCGCCCTTTCGGATCTGCTCGACGCGGTCGACCAGCAGGAACGGGTAACGGTGGGGGATCATCCGCTTGATGCGGGCCAGGTCGGCAACGCCGGTTTCCGTCTCGGTGATTTCGGTCATTTTCCCCGTATCCGCGCCGCGTTGTCCGCCAGCGCCTTCTTTTCAATACTCCGGACTTCGTAAGGTCAAGTCTCAAAGCCCTCGAGCTCGCGCCCCGCCGGGGCAGATCAGCGAGCCCCGGAGCCGCCACCCTCCTCTTCGCTTTCGCTCGCGCGGGAGAGGATCGTCTGCAGGTCCGGGATGTCGGGCGGCGGCACCGTCTTGTCGAACCGTGCGATGACCTCGTCGGTGATGTCGATCGCCGGGTCGGCGGCCATCGCCTGCTCCTCGTTGAGAATGACGCTTGCGCCACGCTCAGCGCGAATCTGCTCGAGAACGGCGGCCAGGGTTTCCTGCAACTCTACCCTTTCGGCGCGGAACACGGTCTGGAGCACCGCCGCCTGCCGCTGGGCCTCGCGCCGCTCGCGCCGGACTCTGCGATCGAAGGCCGCGGTTCGGGTCTCGAATTCGTCGCGCGGGAGTGTGGAGCGCAGCCGCGCCAGTTCTTGCTCCTCCGCCGCGAGCGCGCGCTTCGTCGCGTCGATACGGGCCTGGATCTCCGCCGTCAGGCGCTTTTCGGCCTCGAGCAAGGCCCGGGCGTGCTTCGTGTCGTTGAGCAGACGCGTGCGCGAGACGACGAGGATGTCCGCAGTCGCCTGACCGGCGGCAGTCGTGGCAAGCATGGCCGGCGCCCCGGCCAGGGCCAGCACCTGACGCCGGCTCCAGCGGCGCGGGTGGCGCGCGGCTGCCGCCACGCCGGCCTCAGAACCGCGTGCCGACGGAGAGGCGGAACAGTTCCTTCTCGTCGTAACTTTCCTTGACGAGCGGGAAGCCAAAACTGAGCTCCAGTGGTCCGAGCGGTGTGTCCATGAACAGCATTGGCCCGACCGCGACGCGCAGGTCGGCGCCGTCATCGATGTTCGTGCCCGGGAAAGACGTCCGGTCGAGATGCCAGAGCGTGCCGGCATCCATGAAGACACCGCCGAAGATACCGAGCTCCTCGGGAAGGCCGAGCGGGAACGAGGCCTCGAAGCGGGTCACGGCATAGTAGTGGCCACCCAGCGCGTCGTCGGTTGTGAGGTCGCGGGGGCCGATGCCCTCGGGCCGGAAGCCTCGCAGCGTTTGTCCGCCGAGGAAGTAGCGCTCGGTGATGCGGCTGTCATCGCCGAACGTCACGAAAGCCCCGGCTTCCAGCTCGACGCTCGCGATCAAGCTGTCGTCGAAGAATCCGAACCACGTCTTGGCCGAGCCGCTTTGCTTGACGTAGCGGGAGTCCCCGCCGAGGCCGGCCACCTGCTGGCCGAAGTTCACCCGAAAGCCTTCCGTCGGCTCGACGGGATCGTTCCGGCGGTCGTAGGTCAACTGGTAGCCGACCGAGGACGAGATCGCCGTCCCGTCGTCGACCCGGATTGCCGGCGATGCACCGGAGGCGACATCGAGATTCTCGTACAGGAACTCGTAGTTCAGCCGGAGGTCGAGGTCCTCGGAGAGCGGGAAGCCAACCTGCGGGCGGAAGCCCGCCGTGTCGACCTGGAACGAGGATTCGTCCTCGCGGTCCTCCTGGCGGTAGAAGAAGCTCGAGCCGATCAGCAGGTCACGGTCGAGGAAGCGGGGCTCGATGAATGTGAAATCGTAGATCTGCGTGTCGCCGGTCGCCGTCGCCTGGAGGTTGATGGTCTGGCCACGGCCCAGGAAGTTCCGCTCGGAGAGCCGGATATTGCCGACCGGGCCGGCGCTGGACGAGAATCCGACGCCGAGCGACAGACTGCCGGTCGGCTGCTCGGCAACGTTGATCTTCAGCACCGCCCGGTCCTCAGCGCTCCCCGGCTCGGTGTCGATCTCGACGGTCCGGAAGTAACGGAGCGCCCGAATTCGGTTGCGCGACTCGCGGATCTTGCGCGCGTCAAAGGCATCGCCCTCGGCCAGCGTCATCTCGCGCCGGATCACGCGGTCGAGCGTCTGGGTGTTGCCCGCGATCTCGATCCGCTCGACGAAGATGCGGCTTCCCTCGACGAGCTCGAAGTTGATGGCGATGGTGTTTTCCTCGGTGTTCTTCTCCGGTCTCGGACGCACCTGGACGAAAGCGAAGCCCTTCTGGGCAGCGAGGTCGGTCAGCTCGTTGGCAATCGCCTCGACCCTGCTGGCGTCGTAGGTCTCGCCCTCGACATCCGGCAGCACGTCCCGGAACTCTTCCGGCTCGAGACCGTGGGCCGAGACCGTCACGTCGAGCGGGCCGAAATCGTACTGCTCGCCCTCCTCGACGGTGAAGGTGATGAAGAAGCCCGAGCGGTCGGGCGCGAGCTCGGCGGTCGCCGAGAGCACGCTGAAGTCGGCGTAGCCGCGCTCCAGGTAGAATTGCCGGAGAAGCTCCTTGTCGAGCTCGAGCCGGTCCGGGTCATAGATGTCGGTGCTGACGAGAAATGACAGCAGTCCGGCTTGCTTGGTCTCTATCACCCGGCGCAGGCGGCGATCGCTGAAGGCGTCGTTGCCGACGAAGTCGATCGACTTGACCTCGGTGAGTGGGCCCTCGGTGATCTCGAAGACGAGGTCGACGCGGTTGTCCTCGCGCTGGATGACGACCGGCTCGACCTCGGCGCCATAGCGCCCGGTGCGGCGGTAGACTTCGATGATTCGCTGCGCGTCGGCCTCCGCGGCCGAGGCGGTGAAGGG
>JBEPXW010000243.1:0-1025 GCA_041641715.1 Pseudomonadota bacterium | reverse complement strand
CTTGTCGTTGCCCTCGAAGTTGATCCGGTTGATCGACGGGTTCTCCACCACCTCGACCACGATCCGGTTCTCGGCCGGAACGATTCTGACATCCTGGAACAGCCCGGTGTCGAACAGGCGGCCCACGGCCGCGTTCAAGTCCTCGGCGGTGACGGGACGGTCCGTCGGCAATTGCATGTAAGAGAGGATGGTCTCGACCTCGATGCGCCGATTGCCTTGCACGACCACTGTGGCCCCGCCCGGCTGCTGTGCCCGGGCCTGGTTGCTGACCAACCCGGCGCCGATCTCGCCCCAGACCACCGGCCCAAGCAGGGCGGCAATAATCCCGAGCGCCACCGCGCGGCACGCGCCACGGCGCCAAATCGCTGCGACTTGTCGCATCCCCTCTCCTCTCTGGTCACGGGCGCCCGCCCGAAGAGCTCCGTGGCCAGACCTGTCCCTCGTTCGAAACGGTCTAGAGCCTCACCAAGTCATTATACGTCGCGAACACCATCAGCAAGATCACCAGCGAGAGGCCGATCATCGTTCCAATCCGCATCCAGGCCTCGCCCACCGGCCGGCCGCGCAGGAACTCGATCACGTAGAACATCAGGTGCCCGCCGTCGAGAATCGGGATCGGGAACAGGTTGATCAGACCGATCGAGGTTGAGAGCACCGCAATCAGCGAGACCAGCGACGAAAATCCCTGCTGCGCCGCGTCGCCCGATACCTCGGCAATCCGAATCGGACCGCCCAGCTGGCTGGTGTCGGCGCCCTGGAAGAGCATGTCGGCGACGTAGATCAACGTGCCGGAAATGATCCGCCAGGTCTCTTCCACTCCGCGCCAGACGGCGCTCGGCAGCGAGCGCGACTCGCGCACCGGCTCGATTCCAGCCAAGGGGGAGCCGCGAACGCCGAGCGTCGGAACCGGCTCCACCTCGCCGGTCACCGGATGCGGCCGCTCCACCATCTCCGGCACCACCTCGACCGTGAGCTCCTCACCCTCGCGCCGCACGGTCAACCGAACCTCCGCGCCGGCCGGCGCG
>JBEPXW010000242.1:2590-4042 GCA_041641715.1 Pseudomonadota bacterium | reverse complement strand
CGGGCGGGGCGCTCGGGCGGCGAGAAGGCGGTGGGCGCGGCGGCGATGAAGCTCGGCTTCGCCTCGGTCGAGGCGATGCTCGTGCAGCTCGCCAAGGGCGAGGTGACCGGCCGCCAGATCGTCGAGGCGGTCTACCCGCGCCAGAAGGGAGAGCCGGCGCCCGAGCCCGCCGCAGAGCCCGAGCAGGCGCCGGGGCGCGTGCCCGTCCGCGGCGTCCGGCGCGGCGTCTCCATCGAGTTCTGCACGACCTGCTGGCCGATCCCGGGGGACCGGATCATCGGGCTGACGCGCCGCGGCGGCGTGGTGGTGCACGCCATCTCCTGCCCGCTCCTGGCGGAGTTCGAGGACGACCTCGAGCGCTGGCACGACCTGACCTGGGACACCGAGGCCTCGAAGAAGCCGACCAACGTGGCCCGCATCAGCCTGACGCTCGCCAACCAGCCGGGCGCGCTCGGCACCGTCTGCACGCTGGTCGGCGAGCAGTACGCCAACATCGACAACATCGGCGTGACCAACCGCAAGCCCGACTTCTTCGTCATGACCATGGACCTCGAGGTCAGGGACGTGAAACATCTCAACGATATCCTGACCGCGATCCGCGCGCAGGGCTTCGTGCACCAGGTCGAGCGCACGGTGACGCCGCCCGCACGCGCGGTCACGGAGCGGCGCGACGAGCAGCCGCGCCTGCCGCTCGGGTCCGTACCGGCCAGACACCATTGAAACGGGCGAATTCGAGACCGATCGAGAGCCAGGCTTCGGAGCGACGACCGAAATGATCTTCAGGCGGCGCGAGCGACCCAGCATCTTCTCCCGGCTGCGCGAATCGCTGATGCCCCGCAAGGGCATGTGGCGCGGCGTCGACTATATCGGCAAGCGCATGCGGCGGCTGCCGGACAGCCCGCACCGCATCGCGCTCGGCTTCGCCATCGGCGCCTTCGTCTCGTTCTCCCCGCTCTTCGGGCTGCACTTCCTGCTGGCGGCGCTGGCCGCCTGGGCGTTGCGCGCCAACGTGCTTGCCGGGATCTTCGGCACCATCGTCGGCAATCCGCTAACCTTCCCCGTGATCTCGGTCACCTCGCTCTGGCTCGGGCGGTGGATGCTCGGCCGGACCCATGGCGGTTCGGAGTTCGAGCAGGTGAGCCACGCCTTCGCCGAGGGGCTGAACGCCATCTGGGGCACGGTGAAGAGCTGGTTCGGCTACGGGCCGTCGATGCTCGACGGGCTGCTGCTTTTCCTCGACAACATTTTCCTGCCCTATCTCATCGGGGGGATCATTCCGGGCCTCGTTTGCGCCGCGGTGTGCTATTGGTTGCTCGGCCCCATCGTGGCAGCCTACCAGGAGCGGCGGCGCCGGCGCCTCGAGAAGCGGGCCGACGAGCGGCGTCAGGCGGCGGAGTCGGAGCAGATGGCCTACGCGCGGCACGACGACATGGAGGGAGACAATGTCTGAAA
>JBEPXW010000242.1:0-2580 GCA_041641715.1 Pseudomonadota bacterium | reverse complement strand
TGTCTGAAAGCGAGGCCCGGCGACGGCCCGCGGGCCGGCTGCGCCTCGGCGTCAACATCGACCACGTGGCGACGATCCGCAACGCCCGCGGCGGCGCCCACCCGGACCCTGTGCGCGCCGCGCGGCTGGCCCAAGAGGCGGGCGCCGACGGCATCACGGCGCATCTGCGCGAGGACCGGCGCCATATCACGGACAGCGACATCGAGGCGCTGATGGGGACGCTGACGCTGCCCCTGAACCTCGAGATGGCAGCGACAGAAGAGATGCAGGCGATCGCGCTGAGGCATCGCCCGCACGCCGTCTGCCTCGTGCCCGAGCGGCGCGAGGAGCGCACCACCGAGGGCGGGCTCGAGGTGGCGCGCGAAGAGAACCGGCTGGCCGGCTTCATTGCGCCGCTCCGCGAGGCGGGCTGCCGGGTCTCGATCTTCATCGCTGCCGACCCGGCGCAGGTCGAGGCCGCGCACCGGATCGGCGCGCCGGTCGTGGAGCTGCACACCGGGGCCTATTGCGACGCCCACAACGAGAGCCGCCTCAAGGTCCGCGACAGGGAGCTCGAGCGCCTGCGCGAGATGGCCGCCCTCGCCCGCTCGCTCGGCCTCGAAGTCCATGCCGGGCACGGGCTGACCTTCGAGACGGTCGGCCCGGTCGCCGCCTTCCCGGAGGTGGTGGAGCTCAACATCGGCCACTTCCTGATCGGCGAGGCGATCTTCTCCGGCCTCGACAGCGCCGTCCGCCGCATGCGCGAGCAGATGGACCGCACCCGCCGCGAGGCGTTCGGCGAGGGGGCCGCGTGATCGTCGGCATCGGCCAGGACCTGACCGACATCCGCCGGATCGAGCGGACCATCACCCGCTTCGGCGCGCGGTTCGTCAACCGCTGCTTCACCGAGACCGAGCAGCAGAAGGCCGAGCGCCGGCGGGCCCGCGTCGCCACCTACGCCAAGCGCTGGGCCGCCAAGGAGGCCTGCTCGAAGGCGCTGGGCACGGGGCTGCGGATGGGCGTCGCCTGGCGCGAGATGGGGGTGGCAAACCTGCCCGGCGGCAAGCCGACCATGGAGCTGACGGGCGGCGCGGCCCACCGGCTCGCCCGGCTGGTGCCCGACGGCATGCGCGCCGCGATCCACGTGACGATCACTGACGACTACCCCTGGGCGCAGGCCTTCGTCGTCATCGAGGCGCTGCCGGCGGACGCGCCGGGCGCCGGCAGTTCGGGTTGACTTCGCCATGCTCCGGCCGCACATAGCGCGTTCGCCTTCCCGCCCCGGATCGAGACGGTCGCGCATGCACGCCAGAGCGAAGAAGAGGGACGGCTTCTGGGAGACCCTGAAGACCGTCTTCTGGGCGCTCGTCATCGCGATGCTGTTCCGGTCCTTCCTCTACCAGCCCTTCTCGATCCCGTCGGGCTCGATGAAGCCGACGCTGCTGGTGGGCGACTACCTCTTCGTCTCGAAGTTCTCCTACGGCTACTCGCGCTTCTCGCTGCCCTTCGCGCTGGACCTGTTCGACGGGCGGATCTGGGGAGGCATGCCCGAGCGGGGCGACGTGGTGGTGTTCAAGCGTCCGGGGCCCGATATCTGCAGCGCGGGGCCGGTCGAGACCGTGATCGGCTTCTTCGGCTCGCTGGTCGGCCGCGGCGGCGGGGGCCCGAGCGACTGCGTCGATTACGTCAAGCGCGTCATCGGCCTGCCGGGCGACGAGATCCAGGTGAAGGCCGGCATCCTGCACATCAACGGCGAGGCGCTGCCAACGACGCGCGACGGCGTCTTCGTCGAGCCCAAGGATTCGCACGGCAACCCGCCGAGCCGGCCGCGCTGCATCAACGAGCCCGTGCCAGCGGGCGGCGAGTGCCTCAAGGAGCTCTGGCAAGAGACGCTGCCGAACGGGCGGGTTCATCCCGTCCTGAACATCACCGGACCGATGGGCGACGGCGGCGCGCCGCGCTATTCCGGCCCGGACAACACGCCGGTTTTCGAGGTGCCGGAGGACCACCTTTTCTTCATGGGCGACAACCGCGACAACTCGGTCGACAGCCGGTTTCCGGAGATCGGCATGGTGCCCGTCGAGAACCTGATCGGCCGCGCCGAGATTATCGCCCTGTCCGCCAACGGGGCGTTCTGGGAGGTCTGGGACTGGCGCTTCGACCGGTTCCTGGAGCTGATTGACTGAGCATGGGAGACGGCGGCCGCATCTCCTGGGGCAAGCTGATCCTGGGGATGGTCCTGGGGCTCGGCGTCGCGGGCGCGATCGCGGTGCTGATCGGGCCGCTGGTGGCCATCAGCCTCGCCGGGGGCAGCCACCTCCAGGTCAGGGACAGTGCCATGGCTCCGACCCTGATGGCGGGCGACTGGGTGCTGGCCCGAAAGCTCCACCCGGGCGATCTGCCGCGCCGCGGCGACATCGTCATCTACGAGGCTCCCCGCGCCGACGGAGAGGAGCGGATCATGCGCGTCGTCGGTCTGCCCGGCGAGCGCATCCAGATGCGCGGCGGCGCGCTCTACATCGACGGCCGGCGCGCGGAGATGGAGCGCATCGGCGAGCGCGTCGTCGACAAGCGCCCGCCCGCCCGGCGTTCGCCGCTGCC
>JBEPXW010000241.1:0-4066 GCA_041641715.1 Pseudomonadota bacterium | reverse complement strand
GTGCTCGGTGGCGGTCCACTCCATGCCGAGGTCTCGGGTGTAGTCGCCGGCGCCGAAGGAGACGCGGCGGAGGCGGCCCGAGGCGGCGCCGTGGGCGCAGATGGCGCGGGCCTCGGCGATGCCGCGCGCCGTCTCGAGGATCGGCATGAGGTCGACGGAGCCCTCGGCGAGGCCCTGCCGGCGCTCGAGCGCCTTCAGCATCCAGTCGGCGGCGCGCAGATCACCGGGGCTCTCCACCTTCGGCAGCACGATGCCGTCGAGGCCGGGGACCATCACCGCCTCGATGTCGCCAAAGGCGAAGGGGGTCTCGAGGTCGTTGACTCGCACATAGGCGCGGCAGGGTCGTTCGCGGACCAGCGCCTCGCGGATGGCGGCGCGGGTGGCCTCCTTCTCGGCGGCGGCCACTGCGTCCTCGAGGTCGAGGATGGCGGCGTCGGCGCCCGCGCTGAACACCTTCTCCACCTTGCGCGGGTGGTTGCCGGGGGTGAAGAGCCAGGTGCGGTTGGCGCCGGTCATGCCTTGCCCTTTTTGCGCTCGAGGAAGGGGCGCATGTAGGCGGCGGGCTCGCCGGTCGGGAACATGGCGGCGAACTCGTCGACGCTGAGGGCGACCGCCTCGGGCTCGGGCAGGGTCTCCCAGGCGCGCATGATGCGCTTCTGGGCGCGCACGGCGCCGGGGCCGGCGGCGAGGATCGCGTCGACGACCTTGCGGGTCTCGGCCTCGAGGTCCTCCGGCGCGACGAGGCGCTGGACGAAGCCGGTGCGGTGGGCCTCCGCCGCGTCGATGGTCTCGCCGGTCAGCACCATCTCGGCCGCCTTGCCCCAGCCGACGAGGCGGGGCAGGAGGCAGGCCTCGATGACCGAGGGGATGCCGACGCGCACCTCCGGCATGCCGCAGACGAGCGTGGTGTCGGCGACCCGGATGTCGCAGGCGG
Organism: Pseudomonadota bacterium; assembly: GCA_041641715.1. Taxonomy (GTDB): domain Bacteria; phylum Pseudomonadota; class Alphaproteobacteria; order Rhodobacterales; family Rhodobacteraceae; genus Thermohalobaculum. The sequence goes on along the minus strand of JBEPXW010000241.1, from coordinate 3,132 downwards.
CGGCCACCTCCGCCGCGCCGCCGAGACAGGGGCCGCGCAGCATGCCGACGACCGGGACGGGAATGCGCCGGAGCGCATCGATGGCGCGGTGGAGGGCGTCGATGAAGTCGCGGCCCGTCTCCGCGTCGAGGCGCGCCAGCGTGTCGAGGTCGGCGCCGGCGGCGAAGGCGCGGCCGCCGGCGCCGGTGAGCACGACGGCGCGGAGCGCGTCGTCCGTTGCCACCGCGCCCGCGCGCGTCTCGAGCGCGGCGACGAGGCCTGGGCCGAGCGCGTTCAGCTTGTGCGGGTTTGAGAGGGCGAGCCAGGCCACGCGGCCCTGCGGCCTCTCCTCGAGCGAGACCTCGACAGTTCCGATATCCTCCACGTGGCGCTCCCTTCCCGTGCCGCGGGCGGCGGCCTGCCGTCCGGTCCGACTAAAGCGGAGACGGGACGCGGAGACAAGCGCAGAGCCCGGGCCGGTTGACGGCCCGGCGGGGACGATCTGCCGCGGCGCGCTTGCGGGTCGCTAGTCGCCGATGCCGACCGACCTGCGGCGCCACTCGGTGCAGTGGTTCGCGGGGTCCGCGTCCTCCGGGGGCAGGCACTGGATCTGGAGCGCCGTGGACCGGCTGCCGGCGTCGTCCGCCGAGGCGGTGCGGATGCCGGGACGGCCGGCGTCGCCGAAGCCCGGGCCGGTCGTGGTCTCGTAGGCCGCATGGTCGGCCTCGAAGGTGCCGAGAACGAGCCTGCCGGCCTCCTCCATGACGTAGGAGACGACGGCGACGGAAAGGAAAGCGACACCGGCGCTCAGGGCTACCCAATCGGTGACAATAGCGCCGCGTTCGTCGCGCAAAGCGGATCGGATCATACTGCTACCTCAACTGCTGTCGTCTTTTTTCGTTTTTCTTCGGCGTGATGCACGCCAAAGTTAACAAACGATATCACACGGACAGGATGCGCACAACGCGTTTCAGTCGCGCATGAGGCGATTGCGGTGTGACGGGAGCGATCGTGCTCGCGCCTCCCGCCGGGCGGGGCATCCGTATGGCAGCGGACACGCACGGCGGGTGCCAAATAAGAGCTCTAAACCGGCAATAGAAAATTGCAACGTCAAGTTGAGATGCGGGAAAGTGTATGTAAGTGAGAGTTGTTAATTAAATAATTTTGGAAAGAAACGCCGAATTCGGGTGTTTTTGTGACGAAAAGCAGGCGGCCGAAACGCAGTGTGTATGCATGAGGGCTTCGCGGTCGCCTTGGTGACAGTGCTTTGCAATGAGTGAGGACGACATGCGCGTTTCGATCTTCGCCCGGTTCTGGTCCGACGACCAGGGTCTCGCCGCAATCTGGAGCCTTCTCTGGTTCATGATCATGTGTGCCTTCGCCGGCGTCGCCATCGACATGACGGACGGCCTGAGGAGCAAGACGATGCTTCAGGCCACCGCCGACTCCGCCGCGCTCGCGGGGGTGATCGACCTTCCGGACGAGCCGGAGGCACGGGCCACCGCCGTCTTCTACGCCCAGGACAACATGCCTCCCGAGGTCTACGGGAAAGTGCTCGACGTGCGCGACGTCCATGTCGGCAAGTGGGTTCCGGACACGCAGACGCTCGACAAGTCGGCCTCGGATCCGGACACGGTGCTGGTCACCACGTGGCGGGGGGAGGAGAACACCAACCCGCTGCCCGTGACCTTCCTGCAGATCATCGGCATGGACGCCTGGAACGTGCGCACCCAGGCCGCGGCGCAGCGCTTCATCCCCGAGTGCCTGCGCGAGGGCCTGATCTCGCGTAAGATGGTCGACATGTCGTCGAACAATCACTTCACCAACGAGATCTGCGTTCACGGCCAGCTCGGTCAGAACATCCAGAGCAACAACACCTTCGATCCCGGCGTCACGGTCGGCATGTACGACATCGACACGCTGGAGTTGCCCGCGAGCGGCTACACCAGCAACACCGGCCTGCGTGACGCCGTGCGCGAGCAGAGCCTCGACCCGCGCATGGTCGACCAGATCGACGAGATCGTCCAGGGCGTGCTCGACCTGAACCCGAAATACACGCCAGGCTACATCAACTTGAACGAGCCGGTCATCAAGACCAAGCCGAACTTCAACTTCAACGAGATGCAGCCGCACCGCGTCTATTACGTCCAGTGCAAGCCGAACCAGAACCTGGTGATTCCGGCGAACAGCGTGATCCAGCATGTCGCCCTGATCGCCGACTGCCAGATCACCATCGGCGGGCACGCGCAGGTGATGAATTCCTTCATCGCCTCGCGCTCGGGCGGCAAGAACCAGAAGGGGGAGCTGAACCGCGGCGACGCCAACATCACCACGGCCGCGGGCGTGCAGCTCGGCTCGCCGGACAAGTGTGCGAGCGGCGGCGGCGTGCAGCTGTTCTCGAACGCAACCATCGGCACCTCGTCGAGCACCAGGGTCGACGGCGTGCAGATGGTGGCGCAGGGCGAGGTCGCGCTCGGCGCGGAGACCGAGGGCATTCGCGGCATCTCGGTCCAGGCCGGTGGCGACATCAACATGACGTCGAACAACATGTTCGGGCTCTGCCAGGGCGGCGTGCCGGACCTCTTCACCGCCTGGTACTACCGGCTGGTGCTCTAGACCAGGGGCGTCACTCGCACGCACCGCGACGGCGGCGGATCCTCCCCCCGGATCCGCCGCCGGTTGCATTTCAGGGCCGTCGGCCGTGACGAACGTCACGGCGCGTGGAGCGTGAAATGTGCAGAATCCCGGCGCCAGACCGGGGGCGACCGGCAATCTCGCAGCCGGGAAACCCCTCGGCGGCCGCGTTTTGCGCGTGGATTCCGCCGGCCTTCGGGGCTACATTCGCCGGCGAAGGGGAGAACGATGGAGCGCAGGCTCGCCGCCGTCCTGGCCGCCGACATGGCGGGGTACTCGCGGCTGATGGAGGCCGACGAGCAGGGGACGCTCGCCCGGCTCATGACGCATCGCAGCGAGCTGATCGACCCCGCGATCGCCAAGAACCAGGGCCGCATCATCAAGACCACCGGGGACGGGATGCTGGTCGAGTTCCAGTCGGTCGCCGACGCGGTGCGCTGCGCCGTCGAGATGCAGGAGCGCATGAAGCGGCGCAACGCGGATGTGCCCGAGGACCGGCAGATCCGGTACCGCATCGGC
>JBEPXW010000240.1:0-4071 GCA_041641715.1 Pseudomonadota bacterium | reverse complement strand
GGGGGAGAGAAACCGCCGCACCGCCTCGACGGTGATCCAGGCCGCGATGGCGAACAGCGCCACCCCGTTGACGAAGGCCGCCAGCACCGAGAACCGGTCGAAGCCGTAGGTCCGTTTCCAGTCCGCCGGCCGCTGCGCCAGGTGCGCAGCACCCCACGCCAGTCCCAGCGAGGCGAAGTCCGTCAGCATGTGCCCGGCATCCGCCAGCAGTGCCAGCGAGCCAGAGAGCAGCCCGCCGACGACCTCGGCCACCATGAACCCGCCCGTGAGCAGCGCGGCGATCCCCAGCGGCCGCTTGCTGCCCGAGCCATGCCCGTGCCAGTGCCCGTGATCGTGGTGGCGATGCGTGTGAGCCGCGGCCATGGCCTCGCGCTGCGTGCCGCCTGCGCTCAGCCGACCTGGCCCATCGCCACGGCCACGTCCGCCATGCGGTTCGAGAAGCCCCACTCGTTGTCGTACCACGACAGCACGCGGCAGAGCGTGCCCTCCATCACCTTGGTCTGGTCCATGTGGAAGACCGAGGAGTGGCTGTCGTGGTTGAAGTCGATGGAGACCAGCGGCTCGTCGGTGAAGCCGAGAATGCCCTTGAGCTCCTGCCCGGCGGCGGCGCGGATGGCGTCGTTGATCTCCTCGGCGCTGGTCTCGCGTTGCGCCACGAACTTGAAGTCCACGACCGAGACGTTCGGCGTCGGCACCCGGATCGCCACGCCGTCGAGCTTGCCGTTGAGCTCCGGCAGCACCAGCCCGACGGCCCGCGCCGCGCCCGTCGAGGTCGGAATCATCGACATGCCCGCCGCGCGCCCCCGGTAGAGGTCCTTGTGCATCGTGTCGAGCGTCGGCTGGTCGCCGGTGTAGCTGTGGATCGTGGTCATGAAGCCCTTCTCGATCCCGATCGCCTTGTGCATCACGTAGGCCACCGGGCCGAGGCAGTTCGTCGTGCACGAGGCGTTCGAGACGACCCTGTCCGCGTCGGTCAGCGTCTGGTGGTTCACACCGTAGACCACGGTCCGGTCCGCCCCGGAGGCCGGCGCCGAGACCAGCACGCGCTTCGAGCCGTTCTCGAGATGCACGGCGGCCTTCTCCTTCGAGGTGAAGATGCCGGTGCACTCGAGCGCCACGTCCACGTCGCCCCAGGGCAGCTCCTTCGGGTCGCGGATGGCGGTGACGCGGATCGGCCCGCGCCCGACGTCGATGGTGTCGCCCTCGACCTTCACCTCGCCCGGGAAGCGGCCGTGCACCGAGTCGTAGCGCAGCAGGTGCGCGTTGGTCTCGACCGGTCCGAGGTCGTTGATCGCCACCACCTCGATGTCCGTGCGCCCCGTCTCGACGATCGAGCGCAGCACATTGCGTCCGATGCGCCCGAAGCCGTTGATCGCGACCTTCACAGCCATGTCCTTGCTCTCCTCAGTCATGGAGCCACAGGCCAGCACGATAGTGCTCCCGGCGCGCTTATACAGGGCACGAGGCGCCGGTCAATCGGGCGGGAGGGGCGGAACGGGCGGGCGGCGACCACCGCTCTGCGCTGCGTGGCGGGAATCGGCGCCCGGCGTCAGGTCGGCGCGTCCGTTCCGTTTTCCGTCTGCATCGCCAGGCGGATGGTGCAGACGACGCCCTCCGGCCGGAAATCGAGCGACAGGCGGCCATAGGGCTCGGACACCATGCGCTCGAGCATGCGCGCACCGAAGCCCTCGTGTTCCGGCGGCGACACGGGTGGTCCGCCGCGCTCGCGCCATGTCAGCGTCACGTCCGTCCCGGCGCCCTCCGCGACGTCCCAGGCAATGCCGACCGTGCCGGTCCGGTTCGAGAGCGCGCCGTACTTGATCGCGTTCGTGCAGAGCTCGTGCACGACCAGGCCGACAAGGACGGCGTTTCTCGGGTCGAGCATTACGGGTGGCCCGTTCGTCGTGACGCGCGCGCCCTGACCGACGCTCCCGACCACGTCGATCAGGAGCTCCTCCAGGGGCGCGTCATCCCAGTTCCTGCGCATCAGCAGATCGTGCGCCGTCGACAGCGCGCCGAGACGCGCCGCGAAGGCCCCCACGGCCGCCGACGCGTCCGGGATTCCCCGGAATGTCTGGTTGGCGATGGCCTGGACGATGGACAGGATGTTCTTGACCCGGTGATCGAGCTCGCGGGTCAGCATCTCGCGCACGCGCTCCGCCTGCTTCCGCTCGGTGATGTCGCGGGCGATCTTGGAGGCCCCGACGATCCGGCCCCAGGGGTCCTTGACGGGAGAAATGTTGATCGAGACATCCACCAGGCTGCCGTCCTTGCGCCGGCGGATTGTGTCGAACGGCTCCACACGCTCGCCGCGGCGGATGCGCTCCATGATGCGGGATTCCTCGTCCCGACGGTCGGACGGAATGATGGTGGTGATCGCGCGCCCGACGATCTCCGGCGCTTCGTAGCCGAACAGGCGTTCCGCGCCGTTGTTCCAGGTCGTGATGGTTCCCTCGAGATCCTTGGCGACGATGGCGTCCTCGGAAGAGGAGATGATCGCGGCGAGATGCTCCCGCGCCTGCTGCGCGCTGTGGCGTTCCGTGATGTCGCGGCAGATCGTCGCAAGCTCGATCGTTTCGCCGGCCTCGTCGAAGATCGGAGAGATCGTCAGCTCGACCGGGATCACCCTGCCGCTCTTGCTCACGCGCTCGGTTTCGAACTGGCCGTACCAGCCGCCGTCGCATAGCCGTTCGATCGCCGTTCGGGCGCTGTCGCGGTGGTTGGCGGGGATCAGCTTGAAGAGGGACTGGCCGAGGATCTCGTCGGCGCTGTACTCGAGCAGGCGTTCGGCCTCGGCATTCCAGGAGACGATCGTGCCGTCCGGTTTCCAGCTCCAGATGGCGTCGCGCGAGGCATTGACGATCGCGGCGAGTTGCCGGTCCGCGTTCCTGTTCGACTGCGCCCGGTCGTACTCGGAGCGCGCCCTCCGGACCGACTCCAGCGCCCGATTTACATCGACAGCTCTTTCAACCGTCGACTCGCCCGCCGTCCGCGGTGATTTTCTCATTGGTTCTTCCTGACCCGGATTGGGCCGGCCATCGCCCTCACACCTGGCTAATCGGGTACGCGGGGACAGGCCGCCATCGGATCATTGTATATGGCAACCGACGAATAATCATCTGCCAAATTGGGCAGGCCCAAAGGTCCGGCGGGCTCGGATTCCGGTCCATCCCGCGGAGGGAAACGACGGAACGCACGGCGCGAAGATCAGCGAAGCCGCACTCCGGTTGTCGCCAATGCACGCGTGAGTAGAATTATTTCACCAGATTACTATTGGATAGTTCTTAAATTTGCGAAAATTTTACGAATATGGCAGGAATAGAACCATAAGAAGGTGAGTCGTTGTATGGTGGTTTAGTCAGCCTATTCCCTTGCCTGGTGGGGAACGGCGAATGTGCGCGTCCTTGTTGCCCGACGTTGTGTCTGCGGGCATAATTCGACATGACGGAGGAAGGACAACATGCCAATGACTCTTAAGCGGAAGTCTCTCGTTTCACTGGGCGCACGCGTGAGCGCGATCGCCCTCATCGCCGCGCTGATGCCGCTCGGCGTGCAGGTCGGCGACAACGGCACCTCGATCGGCCCGTCCGTTGCCCAGGCTGATCCCGGCGGCGGCCAGGGCGGTGGTCAAGGCGGCGGTCAAGGCGGCGGCCAGGGTGGCGGCCAGGGCGGTGGTCAGGCTGGCGCTCAGGGCGTTGGCGGTGGCCATGGTCGTGGCGGTGGTGGTGGTTTCGGCCCCGCCTCGGCGCATGGCGGAGGCCATGGGCCGAAGGGCCAGGGCGCCATCGCTTCGGCGCTCGGCCCCGCTAACGCCGCGCACGCATCGCCGACGGCGCTCGAAAATGCGGCCCCAACCTCGCAGGTCGGCAAGATGGCGGCCTACAAGGATGCCGTGGAAGCGGCCGCGGAGGCGGCCGAAGCCGAAGCAGATTTCGATTCCGCGATCTCGACCGCGGAGGCCCTGACCGACATCGCGATCGACGAAAACACGACCATCGGAGATGTCGTCGATGCGATCGATGACGCCCTCGCGGACGATCCGGACCCGACTGACGAAGCCGATCTTGAGGC
>JBEPXW010000239.1:0-4078 GCA_041641715.1 Pseudomonadota bacterium | reverse complement strand
GCCCCCAGAACGCGCCCATGCCGGTGGCGATGGCGGCGAGCATGTTGCGCGTCGCCATGCCGATCCCGAGCGCCATGGCGGCGGCGAGCACCCGGTGCGGCTCGGCCCAGTCGCGGGTCTCGGGCGAGAGGGCGACCATCGGGGCGATGATCGCCGGCAGCACCGCGACCGGCACGAAGCTCAGCGCCTGTGCCACGCGCTCCGGCACCCGCTTGCCCGCGAAGAGGCCGAGGAAGGAGAAGCGGATCAGGTAGGTCGCCGCCCCGAGGCCGAGGATCACCGCCCAGATGGTCGCGTCGCTCATGCCCGGGCCCTCCCCATCCGGATCGCGGCCATCCCGGTCGCGATGCCGGCCGCCGCCGCAACCATGAGGCCGAGCCCGTAGGGCAGCCCGTGAAAGGCGAGGGCGGCGACGGCGGAGACCGCCGCGGCGGCGAGGTTCGCGCGGCCGCGCAGGAAGGGCGCGAGGATGGCGATGAAGGTCACCGGCACGGCATATTCCAGCCCCCATTCCGCGGGGATGCGGCGGCCGAGGGCGACCCCGGCCGCGCCCGCCGCGACCCAGGTCGTCACGGTGACCACGCCGACCCCGAAATAGAAGCCGACCTTGTCGCCGAGGCCCTCGTCGGGGCGCTCGCGGTAGCGCCGGAGCGAGAGCGCGTAGGCCTGGTCGTGCAGGAAGTAGGCCGCCGGAACGCGCCAGAGCATCGGCACCCCGTGCCAGTGCGCCGCGATCGAGGCCGAGTACATCGCCATGCGGAGATTGACCACCGCGCCGGTCAGCACCGCGATCAGCGCCGGCGCCTGGTCGACCATGAGCTGCAGCGCGGCGAGCTGGCTCGCCCCCGCCACCACGATCGAGGTCATCGCCATGGCCTCGACCGGGTCGAGGCCGGCCTTGGTGGCGAGCGCGCCGAAGATGAGCCCGAAGGGCGCCACCGCGATCAGCACCGGCACCGAGGCCCAGGCGCCGGCCAGGAAGCCGCGCCGGGTCGGCGCGACGGGGGTGGTGACGACTCGCTGGTCCATGGGGCGGGACATAGCCGCCCTTGACCTCGCGGGCCAGTCACGCTTTGTGATGATCCATGAAAGAGACGATGAAGGACGCCAAAGGCGAGTTTCTCGTCGCCCCGGACGCGGAGGACCCGCGGCTGACGCGCGCGGTGAAGGGGATCGACCAGGACGGGGCGGAGATCGCGCCGCGCGTGGTCGAGGAGCGCGCGCTGACGATCTTCCTGAATTCCCAGGAGATCGTGACGGTGATGACCATCGGCGACTTCCCCGAGTACCTCGCCGTCGGCTACCTCCTGAACCAGGGGATGCTGCACCGCGACGACGTGATAAACGGCGTCGACTTCGACGAGGAGCTCGAGACGGTCGTCGTTCGCACCGAGCGCGCCACGAACTACGAGGAGAAGCTCGCCAAGAAGACGCGCACCTCGGGTTGCGCCGTCGGCACGGTCTTCGGCGACGTGATGGAGAGCCTCGAGGGCATCACCCTGCCGGAGGCGGAGGTGCGCACCTCGTGGCTCTACGCGCTGGCGAAGAAGATCAACACGCATCCGAGCCTCTACCTCGCCGCCGGCGCCATCCACGGCACGGTGCTGTGCGAGCAGGACCGCCCGCTCGTCTACATGGAGGATGTCGGGCGCCACAACGCGGTCGACAAGATCGCCGGCTGGATGCTGATGGAGGGCGTCGCGGCGGCGGACAAGATCCTCTACACGACGGGGCGCCTGACCTCGGAGATGGTCATCAAGACGGCGCTGATGGGGATACCGGTCCTCGCCTCGCGCTCGGGCTTCACCGCCTGGGGCGTGGAGTTGGCGCAGCAGACCAACCTGACCCTGATCGGGCGCATGCGCGGGCAGCGGTTCTACTGCCTCTCGGGGGCCGAGCGGCTCGTCTTCGACACCGACCCGCGGGCGGTGGGCGAGGAGGACCCGCGCCACCGGCGCAAGGCGGCGGCGCATGACTGAGACCCCCGGCACCGCGGTCGAGACGCCCGGGCCGGTGGAGTACCGGTTCACCTGGACGCCGGAGGTCTACAACGAGATCCTGGCGCGCCGGCCGCCCGAGGCGCTCGGCCTCACCGGCTCGCGGAAGGGCATGATCTGGACGGTCGCCGGCGCGGTCGGGCTGATCGCGGTGCTCGCCCTCCTGCCGATGGCGTTCGGCCTCTACGGGGGCGAGGGGGGCCTGATCGCCCTCTGGGGCGCGGCGGCGGCGCTGCTCGCGGTGCTGCTGGTGGTGCTGCCGCACATGCGCCGCGCGCGGATCGCCGCCGACCTCGCCACCCGGGCACGGCAGGGCGAGGTGCGGGTGCGGCTCTCGGCCGAGGGCGTGGCGATGGCGAGCGACCACGCGCGGGGGCTGACGCGCTGGCCGGGGGTGGCGCTGGTCTCGGAGACGCCGCGCGCGGCGCTGATCTGGCTCGGCGCGCTGATCGCCGTGCCGGTGCCGGACGCGGCGCTGCCCGAGGGGGTGACGCGGGCCGACGTGCTGGCCCGGATCGCCGCCTGGCGCGAGGTGGCGGCGTGAGGATCGCCGGCGTCATCCTCGCCGGCGGACAGGCCCGGCGCATGGGCGGGGGCGACAAGGCGCTGCTGCCGCTCGGCGGCGAGACGCTGCTCGACCGGGTGATCGCGCGGCTCGCGCCCCAGGTCGAGGAGATCGCGCTCAATGCCAACGGCGACCCGGGGCGGTTCGCCCGCTTCGGCCTGCCGGTGGTGGCGGACACCGTCGAGGGCTTCGCCGGGCCGCTGGCCGGCGTCCTCGCGGGGATGCGCTGGGCGGCGCCGCGGGGCTACAGCCATGTCGCGAGCGCCGCGGGCGACACGCCCTTCTTCCCGGCGGATCTGGTGGCGCGGCTGCGCGCGGCGATGGAGGAGAGCGGCCAGCCGATCGCGCTCGCCGCCACCAACGACCCGGAGCGCGGGCTTTCCGAGCACCCCACCTTCGGGCTCTGGCCGGTCAGCCTTGCCGACAATCTCGAGGAGGCGCTGACGGTCGGCCACATGCGCAAGGTGATCGTCTGGACCTCGCGCCACGGCGCGGCGCGGGCCGTCTTCGACGAAGCGCCCCGCTTCCCCTTCTTCAACGTCAACACGCCCGAGGATATGCTCGAGGCCGAGCGCATCCTGAAGGAGCAGGCATGAAGGTCTACGGCGTCGTCGGCTGGAAGAACGCGGGGAAAACTACGCTGGTCGAGCGGCTCGTCGCCGAGATTGCGGGGCGGGGCTTCTCCGTCTCGACCATCAAGCACACGCACCACAAGGTGGACGTGGACCAGAAGGGCAAGGACTCGTGGCGCCACCGCGAGGCGGGGGCGCGGCAGGTGATCCTCGCCTCGGCGGCGCGCTGGGCGGTGATGACCGAGCTGAGGGGCGCGCCTGAGGCGACGCTCGACGAGCTCATGGCGCTGCTCTCGCCCGTCGACGTGGTGATCGTCGAGGGCTACAAGCGCGACCGGCACCCGAAAGTCGAGGCCTGGCGGGCCGAGACCGGGCAGCCGCTGATCGCCGCCGAGGACGAGACGGTGCGGCTGATCGCCTCGAACGACCGGCCCGAGGGGACGGGCAAGTCCGTGATCGGGCTCGACGACATCCCGGCGATCGCCGACTTCATCCTCGGCGACCTCGGGCTCGAGCTCAGGAAGAGCGCATGAAGGCAAGGCTGCGCGACGACTGCTTCGCCCTGCCGCCGGGCGTCGACTGGACCCCGGTGGACGAGGCTTTGGAGCGATTGCGCGACGCCGTGCAGTGCGTCACCGGCGCGGAGGACGTGGCGCTCGATGCGGCCGCCGGGCGCGTCCTCGCCGCGCCGGTGGTGGCGCGGCGCTCGAACCCGCCGAAGATCAATTACGCCGTGGACGGCTACGCCTTCGCCTGGGAGTCGCTCGGCGGCACGGACGGCGAGCTGGCGCTGGCCGAGGGGCGCGCGGCGGCGGGGCACGCCTTGGGTGCGGCGGTTCCGGCGGGCGCGGCGGTGCGGATTCTGACAGGCGCCGAGCTGCCCGAGGGCACCGACACGGTGGTGTTGCAGGAGGATGCGGAAGCCGCCGGCGGCCGGGTGCACC
>JBEPXW010000238.1:0-4078 GCA_041641715.1 Pseudomonadota bacterium | reverse complement strand
CCCTGTCGCCAGGGGGGCTCGGCGAGGCGATGGAGGCCCTCGCCCGGGGCGCAGCGCCGCTCGCGCTCTGGATCGGCGCCGGCGCGCGCGGGGGCGGTGCGGTCGAGACGCGGGGACTCTATCCAATCCTTGGCGCCGAGATCGAGGTGGCGCCGTGCGGGCTGGTCGAGGATGCGGCGCGCAGGGTTGCGCTGACGGTCGCGGCGGAGATCCTGGAGGAGGGCCGCCCGCCGGCGGAGGGCACCGAGCTGTCCTGGGGCCGCCGGGGCGTGCTGCGCGTGCGCTATCGGCTCGCCGATCGGGATGGCGCACCGCCGACCATCGTGCTCGAGCAGCCGGGCGGGTCGGCGGTGGCTCTCCAGGCCGGGGCAGCCTGAATGTGGTTGAATGTGTGCCGGAATGCGGCGAAAATCATGCGAAACCCGGGGGATCTGGAACGATTTGAACCAAGATTGTCAGCAAATATGCACGCTCGGACGCGAAGTGTGATATAAACGGAGCCGGGATCCGGCAGGCGTCTTGCCGGACAAATGCCAGGTCTATTCGGGCGCCACCGCGTTGCGGTGCGGCCGGCAAGGGAGACGCGGCGATGGTCGAGAGCGCAGCGCGGATGGTGGGGCCCGGCGAGCCCGAGGAGGAGAATCGCTCCGGGCTGATGGCGGCGATCCGCACCGCCATGCGCGAGATCGGCGAGGACGTGACGGGCGAACGCGCGGGCGGCACGCCCGGTCCGGGGATGGTCGAGGTCCATCCCGACCTGCCCAAGGTCAACCCGAGCCTGGTCTTCGGCGCCACCATGGCGCTCTGGCACCCGCCGCGCTTCACCGCGCACGAGCTTCTCGACACGGTGAACGAGATCCTCGAGGGCACCGGCGCCGTCGCTGCCTTCGATCCCGACATGAAGGACGCCGACGAGCAGCCGCGCTTCAGCCTGCTGAAGCGGCGCCTCAAGGGGCCGCCGAGCGCGATTCTGCGCGTCAACGGCCTGCGCACGCTGGTCGGCGGCGGCGACAAGCCGGCCTTCCAGGGCCGTGCCCTGGAGGAGCGCGTGAATCCCGCGCTCTGGGCCGAGGGCGTCAAGCGGCTGAGCGAGAGCCGCGGCCACGTGATGATCGCGGACGCGCACCCGCCCGACCCGTCGGATCCGGACCTGAACTACGACCGCGCCGTGGCGGTGACGGTCACCGCGGGCGCGGTCTCGCTCCTGACCGAGGCGAGCGGCATCATCTGGCACCCGGCGGGCAATGCCACGCCGCCCGATGTGATCCCGGACTTCGTGCAGTCGCTGGCCGATGGGATCGCACCCCTGCCGCTCTGGCTGCGCTGGAACCTCGTCCCGCCGGAGCCGGGGCGCAACCCGGGCGCCGCGTCGCGCGGGCTCGAGGCGCTCCTCGGCATGGAGCTCGAGATCACCTCGAACGACTTCGGTCTCGAGAAGACGGTCGGCGACCTGTTCGAGATCGCGCACGCCCAGGTCCGCAAGGGCATCGCCCCGGGCGACGGGACGCAGGTGGGGACCAAGGACCGCACATGGTACCACGTGCGTCATGCCGCGAAGGGCGCGGTCGCCGAGGCTCCCGTGTTCCGGCTGACGCCGGTGACGGACTATAGCGGCGAGGATCCCGCCAGGCCGGCGGGGCTGGAGTGATCGGCGATGACAGGTCAGGGTCAGGCGGAAAGGTCGGGGCCGCAGGCGCTGTTCGGCGCCGCCGTTCCGCTGGCCAGGGCGGTTCGTCTCGACAGGGACAAGATCGCGGCGGAGTTGCGCGAGGTCGTGGGTCTCGCTGGCGCGCGGGTGCGGGTCCTCGAGCCGCGCGAGCAGGGAGGGCGCGGGCTCCTCGGCGGACTCGGCGGGCGCTCTGACGTCATCCATTGCGAGATCGCCGGCGTGCGGATCGAGATTCGCTCGGAGGGTCGCCCGCTGGCGAAGGCATCCGTGCTGCATTCCTTCGTCAACCCGTCCGTCTGGCAGGGCAGCCTCGGCTGGCTCGCCGAGCACAAGGCGCATGTTATCATTGGCGAGGCCGAGGCGGCGCCGGGTGCGAGCCGGGACGCCATGTTCGACCGCGCCACGGCGGTGACGCTGGCGACGGCGGTGATCGCCGACGTGGTGGGCGCGGAGGCCGTGATCTGGCTACCCGGGCGCAACTGCGTGCCCATGCGCATCTTCGGCGCCGAAATGGAGCGCTTCATCGATGGCCAGGCGCCGCTCCGGTTCTGGCTGCGCTGGCAGATCCTGCCGCCGCCGGTGCAGGCCGAGCACGAGTTCGGCCAGCTCAGCGGCGAGGCGCTCAATCCTGGCGTCGCCACCATCGGCATGACGCCGTTCCTCGGCGCCGAGATCGTGGCGCCGCCGTCGAACTGCGACCGCGACGTCATGCTCGATCATGTCTTCGCGCTGGCGAGCGCGGTGATCGACGAGAACGAGGAGATCCAGGACGGCGCCGTCTACGGCAAGGCCGACGACATCATGGTCCGGGTCAACTACCGCGGGTCCGGCCCCTACGGCGAGCGGCCGTACTGGGAGCTGCTGCCCCGGCCCGCGCCGGCGGCGAAGGCGCGGCCGCTCTTTGGCGCTGCCGGTGACGGCGGCGGCGAGGTCGGGGACGACGACGGCGACGAGCCCGAGCGGCGCCTCCGGCTGATCATCCCGGGCAACTGACCGGCCGCGCATCCCGACCTTGCAGGAATTTCGCGCCACGGGCATCGTGGCCGCCGGGTGCGCTTCGCGCGCGGTCTGAGGGAGACCCCGGATGAGGCAGGCTGTGATCGCCGGCGGCGGCATCGCCGGCACCGCCGCGGCGCTGGCGCTGGCGCGCGAGGGCTGGCGGGTGACGCTCTGCGAGGCGGCCCCCGAGTTCGCCGAGGTCGGCGCCGGCCTCCAGATGAGCCCGAACGCGGCCAAGGTCCTGCGCTGGCTGGGTGTTCTCGAGCGCGTCGGCGAAGGGGCCTCGCGCCCCGAGTCGGCGGAGCTCCGCGACGGTCGTAGCGGTGCGCTGGCCTATCGCGCGCCGCTCGGCGAGAAGGCGGTTGCGCGCTGGGGCGCGCCGTATCTGCACGTCCACCGCGCCGACCTCCTCGGCATTCTCGTCGAGGCCGCGGCCGAGGCGGGCGTCGAGTTGCGCACCGACGCGCGGGTTGCGTCCTACACCGTCCGCTCCGAGGGGCCGGCGGTCAGGCTCGCGGGCGACGAGGCGCTGGCGGGCGATCTCGTTGTCGGGGCGGACGGCATCCGCTCGGTGGTGCGGGAGCAGCTCAACGGGGCGGAGGAGCCCGTGTTCGCCCGCCAGGTGGCCTGGCGCGGCACCGTCCCGGCCGAGCGACTGCCCGACAACCTGGTGCGGCCGCGCGTGACCGTCTGGGCCGGGCCCGGCCGGCATCTCGTGACCTACCGGTTGCGCGGCGGCGCGCTCGTCAACTTCGTCGCCGTCGAGGAGTGCGAGGAGTGGACGGCGGAGGGCTGGTCCACCCCGGGCGACCCGGACCGCTTGCGCCGGGGCTTCGCGGGCTGGCACAGGCGGGTGACCCAGTTCCTCGACCATGTCGACGAGACCTTCCTCTGGGGCCTCTTCACGCGGCCGGCGCAGGTGCGCTGGGTCCATGGTCCGGTGGCGCTGATGGGCGATGCGGCGCACCCGATGCTGCCGTTCATGGCGCAGGGCGCGGCGATGGCGCTCGAGGACGTCGCGGTACTGGTGCGAGCGCTCCAGACCGAGGAGGATGTCGCGAAGGCGTGCCTGACCTACGAGGACCAGCGCTGGGGCCGCGTCACTCGGGTGCAGGAACGCAGCCGCGGGAACGGCCGCCTGTTCCACGAGCGGCCCGGGCCGGTCCGGACGGGCCGCTGGGGGCTAGTGCGCACCGTCTCGAAGCTGATGCCGGGCGTCGCGGCCTCGCGGCTCGACTGGCTCTACGGGCACGACGCCACCGAGGGATTCGCTTGAGCCGCCGGGCCGGGGGGATGCGCTGGCGAAGTCGAGCGCGATCTCCAGCCCGTGCTCATGCGCCGCCTTCACGAGTCGCTCAAAGTCCTTGAAATCTCCAAGTTCCGGGTGGAGCGCCTCGTGCCCGCCCTCGG
>JBEPXW010000237.1:0-4089 GCA_041641715.1 Pseudomonadota bacterium | reverse complement strand
AGCGCGGCCAGCGCCTTGATGCGGGCGTCGTTGTAGTTTCCGGCATAGATGGCGTTGACCTTGATGTCCGGGTGCTCGGCCTCGAAGTCGGCGACGAGGCTGTCGACGATCTTGGTCAGCGGGCCGCCGACGGCGACGGGGTAGTACATGGTGAGCTCGGTCTCCTGCGCCGTCGCCGGCGCGGCAGAGAGCAGCCCGGCGGTGGCGGCGGCGAGGGTCGTCCGCGAGAGCCATCGAACTGCGGTCTTCATGGTGTCCTCCCTTCTTGCTTGCCCTTCGGTCGGGGTTCAGCCGAGGCCGGATGCGTGCCTCAGCGCCGGCTCGGACCCGGCGTCGCCGGGCGCGTCGACGCGCTGGCCGGATCGCGCGTCGAAGACGTGAATGGCCGTCGCCGGCCAGGAGAGGCGGGCGGTGTCGCCGCGCCGAACCTCCATCCTTCCGGGGGTGCGGAGTGTGACCTGCTGGCCCGCCAGCTCGGCGGTCACGATGGTGTCGGCGCCGCGGTAGTCGGCGGTGAGCAGCGTGGCGGGGGCGCCGTCGCCCTCGGCGACGCGGATCGCCTCGGGGCGAATGCCGACGATTGTTTCGGCGCCGTGGCGGTCGATGACGAGGGCGAAGGCGTGGCGCTCGGGCCCGGAGCCGGCGGCGACCCTGCCTATGTCGATTAGATTCATCGGCGGCGTGCCGATGAAGCCGGCGGCGAACAGGTTGGCGGGGCGCTCGTAGAGATCGGCCGGCGCCGCCTCCTGCTCGATGCAGCCGTCGCGCATGAGGATCACCTTGTCGGCGAGGCTCATCGCCTCGTCCTGGTCATGGGTGACGTAGATCATCGTCATCCCGAGGCGGCGCTGCAGCTCGCGGATCTCGACGCGCATCTCGTGGCGGAGCTTGGCGTCGAGGTTGGAGAGCGGCTCGTCCATCAGGCAGATCGGGTTCTCGGCGATGATGGCGCGGGCCAGCGCGACGCGCTGGCGCTGGCCGCCCGAGAGCTGGGCGGGCTTGCGGTCCAGGTAGTCGGCGAGGCCGACGAGCCCGGCGACCTTCCTCAGCCGCTCGGCGCGCTCGGGCGCCGGGCGGCGGCGGACCTTGAGGCCGAAGACGATGTTCTCGGCGACGTCGAGATGCGGGAAGAGCGCGTAGGACTGGAACACCATCGAGAGGCCGCGCTTCGAGGGGGGCAGGCGGGTCACGTCGCGCCCCGCGATCAGCACGCGGCCGGCGGTGACGTCCTCGAGCCCCGCGATCATGCGCAGCGTCGTCGACTTGCCGCAGCCCGAGGGTCCGAGAAGGACGAGGAACTGCCCGCTCTCGGCGCGCGTGCTGAGATCGTCTACCGCGAGCGTCTCGCCCCAGCGCTTGGTGATGTTCTCGAGAACGATCTCCGACATCGTCGCGGCGCTCCTTCCCTCCCTCTGGTCACCATGGCGAGACGGCGCCACCGGTGTCAATTATCGAAAATATGACACCGGGGCAGGCGCGGGCTCCGCGGGCTTGCCGGCTGCATCCTCGGCGCCGTTTGCGGTCACGATCCGCACCTCCTGGATCGCCAGCATGCGGGCGACGTCCGGGGGCGGCGCGGCGTCGGTGAACACGGCGTCGATGTCGCGCACATGGCCGACGCGGACGATCGCTTCGCCGCCGTTGAACTTGCTGTGGTCGAGGGCGACGAACCGCCGGCGCGAGATCGCCATGGCGGTCGCGGAAAGCTGCACGTCGCGGTAGTCGTAGTCCAGCAGGATGCCGTCCCGGTCGATCGAGCCGATGCCGAAGATGCCGAAGCCGACGCGGAAGCCGCGGACGAACTCGATGGCCGGCTCGCCGGTGATCGCGCGGTCGCGGTTGCGCAGGACGCCGCCCGGCAGGAGAACCTCGAAGTCCTCCTTCTCGCTGAGGATCGAAGCCACCGCGAAGTGGTTCGTTATGACGCGCAATCCGCGGCGGGCGCGCAGCGCCTCGGCGACCGCCTCCATGGTGGTGCCGATGTCGATGAAGACCGAGGCTCCGTCCGGGATCTCGGCGGCGATGCGCCGCGCGATGGCGCGCTTCTCGGCGGCGAAGCGGCGCTTGCGGGCGGCGTAGGCAAGCCGGTCGGCGCCTGCCGGCAGGCCGGCGCCGCCATGGTAGCGCGTCACCTGCTGCCGTGCCGCAAGCGTGCGGATGTCGCGCCGCACGGTCTGGGCCGAGACCGCGAACCGCGTCGCCAACTCCTCGACGGGAACGTAGCCGCGCTGCTCGACCAGTTCGACGATGGTGGCCCGGCGCGTGTCGGGGTCGATCAGGATGTCCTCGACCATGGCCGTCCTTTCAAAGGCCGGAAGGCGAGCGACCCGCCCGCCATGCCGCGGCTCGATATGACGCTTCCGGCACCCATCGTGTAAGAAAAGTGACACGATCGGCAAGGGGGCATCAAGCCCGCTTTGAAATCCGGTGGATCGGAGGTGTTGATCGGCCCGCCGAACCAACCGCCCCGAGGCAACGCGATCAGCGTGGCAGGATGCCGATCGGCGTCGCTTGACCCCGCGCTGATCCACATGCGTGACGTTCCCGGGGCTGATGCAGATGCAGTGTTCCCGGCGGCGGTCCCGAGCGAAGGGAGGCTGGCGATCGCTTCGGTTTGGAAACACGCCGGCGCTTGCGCGACAGTGTCTCGACGCCGTGACCCCCCGCAGCAGGTCCTGCCCGGGCGGGTGCCGAATTCGAGGCTCAGGTTCGTCCGGGCGCCGTCTGATCGGCGGGCATGGACGCCACCGGGGCCTGGGGCGGGAGTCTCGGCGTCCCTTGTCGCGCTCCTCACGCACCGGAGCGGGCGCGGTAACGCCGGCGGCCCCATCGACCCTTGCGCGATCACGCCGCGGGGCCTGACAGTGGCTTGCGCGATAACGCCTATCGCCCAGAGTCTTTGCCGCAAGCCCGGCTTCGCGGCGAGCCGCCATGCGCCCGACCCATCGCCCGTCGACCTTGGCCAGCACGTCGCGCTGCAGGGTCGGAACCGGTATATCCATCGCATCGGGAGCGGTAGCGCCCACATCGGCCCCGAGCGTCGCTTCCGGGACCGGCCGACGTCCTGCGACCGTCGGCTCTGGCGGGCTTGCAGGCGGAGGGCGAACGGCGGCTATGCGGGTGTCTGCGGAGGAAGCCCGAAGGGCACGACCTTGTTGGACGCGTCATGGCCGATATCCGCGCAGCCCAGATAGGGAATGCCGGAGACGCCGCACCAGTGCCGGATCACCTGGTCCTCGCTCTGGCCGAAATCCGGCTCGTTGGGCGGAATGCCGCTGCAGCGGCCGAGCATGATGCCGGCGACCCGCCTGATGGCCGGGTTGCCGGTGATGTGGAACAGGAAGCGGTCGATCCTGTACATGGGCTCGGCCACCTCTTCGAGCATCAGCACGTGACCGGTCAGATCCGGCTGGAGCGGCGTGCCGAGCAAGTGGCTGAGCACGGCCATGTTGAAGGCGGCTGCCGGGCGCTGCGTCGAGACGCCGGGCTCGAGCGCCTCCGGGGCAGGGCCGGTGAGGTAGGCGAGCGCCCGCCTGATGGCGCCCGCTCCGCCATCACGGAGGATGTCGGACGGCATCGGCCCGTGAGCGAGCCCCGTGAAACCCGCCTTGTAAAGCCCGGCCAGCAGACAGCCGGCGTCGCTGTAGCCGAGATAGAGCTTGCGCCGGGCGACCGGTGCGAGCTGCGCGATCGCCGCCTCGGCGATGCGGCAGGCGCCGTAGCCGCCCCGGGCGAACCAGAGGGCGTCGAAGCCGGGGTCGTTCGCTATGTCGAGAAAGGCTTCCCTTCGGGCCGCATCGTCTCCCGCGAAGTGCCCGGAGGCGAGAAAGCATTGCGGATGGAACCGGAGATCGATGGACCCGCCCGGGTCGAGGGTCGCGGCGATCCCGCGGACCCGCTCGGCGACAGCCCCGTCCAGGCGCGAGCCGGGCGCCATGACGCCGATCCTGACCGTCTCTCCGGGCATCCGCCTGCTCCCCGCCGCCGGGTCTCTTGTCAGCTTTCGGCCACCGCCGTACTGATCGCCGATGGGCCAGGGCAGGAATTACTTCTTTTGCGGCATCGGCGGCAGCGGCATGTTGCCGTTGG
>JBEPXW010000236.1:2265-4091 GCA_041641715.1 Pseudomonadota bacterium | reverse complement strand
CGCTCTTCCGATCTCTGCTTGCCGTCCTCGAGGTCGAGCTGCCAGTCGGCGATCGGGCCGAGCTCGATGTTGAGCCCGAAGAAGGTCAGCAGGCGGTCGGCCGGGATCGTGGTCGAGCCGTCCTTGCTCGTCACGGTCACGGCGGAGAGGGTCCCGTCCGCGCCGTCGAGCCGGTCAAGCTCGCCGAGCACGAAGGTCATGCGCCCCTCGGCCACCGCCGCCTCTATGGCGGAGACGGAGTGCGGCGCGGCGCGGAACTTGTCGCGCCGGTGCACCAGAGTCATCGAGCGCACGGCCGGCAGGAGATCGAGCGTCCAGTCGAGCGCCGAGTCGCCGCCGCCGACGACGACCACGTCGCGGCCCTCGAAGTCGGCGCGCTTGCGCACGGCGTAGAACAGCGACTTGCCCTCGTAGGGCTCGAGGCCGTCGATGGGGGGCTTTCGCGGCGTGAAGCTCCCCGCCCCGGCGGCGATGAAGACGATCGGCGCGACGTGCACCTCGCCGGCATCCGTGACCAGCTCGAAGCGGCCGTCGCGGCGCTTCGTCAGCCGCTCGACCCGCTGGTTGAAGCGGAACTCGGGCTCGAACGGCGCGATCTGTTCCATGAGCCGGTCGGTCAGCTCCTGCCCGCTGATTCGCGGCCAGGCCGGGATGTCGAAGATCGGCTTCTCCGGGTAGAGCTCGGCGCACTGCCCGCCGGGGCGGTCGAGCGTGTCGATCAGCCGCGCCTTCAGGCCCAGAAGCCCCAGCTCGAACACCGCGAACAGGCCGACGGGCCCCGCGCCGACGATCAGCACATCGGTCTCCTGGCTCCCGAGCGGCGAGACGAATTCGGCAGGGCTCATCGGATTTCACCTCCGGCTTGGCGCGTTCGCTGATAATTAGCGCGGAAGAATGGACGAGACAATAATTCACATAAAAAAATATTCCTTGCAATTAAAAGGGCGATTTTTAACTGTTGAATATAACCGTTGCGAGCCCACGTCCGAGACGCTATGCGGCCTTGATGCCAAGCTTGCCCCGCCGCGCCTATCTCCGCCCGCTACCCTGCGCGCCGACCCGGCCCAATGCCCGGCCGCTGGCCGGCGGCCTGTTCGGCTTCGCGGAGGTCGAGGTCCTGCGCCGGGGCGAGGCGCCCGAGATTCTGCCGGTCGACGCGGCGGAGGTGCTCCACCCGGAGGAGGCCGAGATGCTCGAGGCCATGTCCGGGCCGCGCCCGCCGCTCGCCGGCCTCGACCTCCGCCGGCCGCGCATCATGGGGGTGGTCAACGTCACCCCGGACAGCTTCTCCGACGGCGGCCTCTTCGCCGGCACCGCGGACGCCGTCGCGCACGGCCTCGCGCTGGCCGAGGCGGGGGCCGACATCCTCGACATCGGCGGCGAGTCGACGCGCCCCGGGGCCGAACCCGTGCCTCTCGAGGAGGAGCTCGACCGCGTCCTGCCGGTGATAGAGGGACTGCGCGAGCGCGGCTGCCCGGTCCCCGTCTCGATCGACACGCGCAAGGCGGCCGTGGCCGAGGCGGCGCTGGCCGCCGGCGCGGTCATGCTCAACGACGTCTCGGCGCTCACGCATGACCAGCGCAGCGTCGCCGTAGCCGCGAGGGCCCCGGCGCTCTGCCTCATGCACGCCCAGGGCGACCCGCGCACCATGCAGGAGAACCCGCGCTACGGCGACGTGCTGCTCGACGTCTACGACTTCCTCGAGCTGCGCGTCGCCGCCGCCGGCGCGGCCGGCCTCGACCGCGCGCGCGTCGCCCTCGACCCGGGTATAGGATTCGGCAAGAACCTCGGGCACAATATCGCGCTGCTGCGCCGGCTCTCGCTCT
>JBEPXW010000236.1:0-2255 GCA_041641715.1 Pseudomonadota bacterium | reverse complement strand
GGGCTCGGTTGCGCCCTGGTGCTCGGCGTCTCGCGCAAGCGCTTCATCGGCGCGCTCTCGGGCGTCGGCGAGGCGCGCGCGCGGGTGGCGGGCTCGCTCGCCGCCGGCATCGGCGGGCTCGAGCAGGGCGTGCAGATTCTGCGCGTCCACGACGTCGCCGAGACACGGCAGGCGCTGGAAGTCTGGCGCGCGGTCGTTCACGCGGTCTGAGCGGCGCCGGACAGGGGAGACGAGGGTTACTGATGAGCCGCAAGTATTTCGGCACCGACGGCATCCGCGGCCGGGCGAACAGCTGGCCGATGACGGCCGAGACCGCCATGCGCCTCGGCATGGCCGCCGGGCGCCGCTTCACCAACGGCGCGCACCGGCACACGGTGGTGATCGGCAAGGACACGCGGCGCTCGGGCTACATGATCGAGACCGCGCTGACCGCGGGCTTCACCTCCGTGGGCATGGACGTGATCCAGCTCGGGCCGATGCCGACCCCGGCGGTCGGCATGCTGACGCGCTCGGTGCGCGCCGATCTCGGCGTGATGATCTCGGCCTCGCACAACGCGTTCGAGGACAACGGCATCAAGCTGTTCGGCCCCGACGGCTTCAAGCTCTCCGACGCCGACGAGAGCGCCATCGAGGCACTGATGGACGCGCCGCCGGAGCTCGCCGAGCCGGGCCGGATCGGCCACGCCCGCCGGCTCGACGACGGCCGCGGGCGCTACATCGAGTTCTGCAAGGCGACCTTCCCGCGCAGGCGCCGGCTTTCGGGCCTCAGGGTCGTGGTCGACTGCGCGAACGGCGCCGCCTACGCCACCGCCCCGCAGGTGCTCTGGGAGCTCGGGGCGGAAGTGACCAGCCTCGGCGTCACGCCGAACGGCGAGAACATCAACCGCGACTGCGGCTCCACGAGCCCCGCCGCCTGCCAGCGCGCGGTGGTCGAGGCGGGGGCCGACCTCGGCATCGCGCTCGATGGCGACGCCGACCGCGTCCACCTGATCGACGAGAAGGGCAGCGTGGTTGACGGCGACCAGATCATGGGGCTCATCGCCACCCGCTGGGCGGTCGAGGGGCGCCTCGCGCGGGAGACCCTTGTCGCCACGGTGATGTCGAACCTCGGGCTCGAGCGGCTGCTCGATGGGCGCGGCATCAGCCTGATGCGCACCCGGGTCGGCGACCGCTACGTGGTCGAGGCGATGCGCGCCGGCGGCTACAACCTCGGCGGCGAGCAGTCGGGGCACATCGTGCTCGGCGACTACGTCACCACGGGCGACGGGCTCCTCGCCGCGCTGCAGGTGCTCGACGCCCTCGTGGCGGAGGGCCGTCCCGCCTCCGAGGTCACGCACGTCTTCGAGCCTGTGCCCCAGCTCCTGCGCAACGTTCGCCATGACGGGGCCGCGCACCCGCTCGAGGCCGAGACGGTGAAGACGGCCATCGCCGCCGGCGAGACCCGGCTTGGCGTGGCCGGGCGCCTCGTGATCCGCAACTCCGGCACCGAGCCCCTGATCCGCGTCATGGGCGAGGCCGAGGACCCGGCCCTGCTCGCCGAGGTGGTCGACGAGATCTGCTCGGCCGTCGAGCGCGCGGCCGGCTGAACAGCCCGCCCGATGATCGAGATCCTCACCCTCGTCCTGCGGGTCGTCGGCGTCGCCTGGGCGGTCGGCGCGCTCTTCATGGGCCCTGCCCCGAACGGGCCGCTGCTGGCATGGATCACCGCCATGTGCGCGCTGGTGGCGGTTCGTTACGCGCACGCCGCCGGCGCCGTGCGGGAGAACCGCTGGAAACAGCGCAGCCGGCGGCTGCGTCGCACCTATCTCGCGGGCAGCGCCGCCAGCGGCCTGTTGTGGGGGCTCGGCTACGTGTGGCTCGCGCCCGCGATGCCCTTCGCCTACCAGGTGATGCTGATGATGACGCTGTCGGTGGTGGGCGCGACGGCCACCGCGCCCCTGTCGGTGGTGCGGGTGGGCTATCCCCTCTACATCCTTCCCCTGGCGCTGCCGCCCACGGCCTGGAACATCGCCGCCGGCGATGCCGGTCACCTGACGCTCGCCACCATCACGATCCTGCTGTTCGCGGCCAACGCGCTGGTGTACCTGCGCACGCACGCCATGGAGCAGGAGCGGCTCGGTGCCGCGGTCGGCAAGGACCGGCTGATCGGCACGCTGCGCGACGCCAACATCGCGCTGGAGGCGCGCTCCGCCGAGGCCAGGCGCGACGCGCTGGTCGATGCGCTGACCGGTGTCGCCAACCGGCGGGCGTTCGAC
>JBEPXW010000235.1:0-4107 GCA_041641715.1 Pseudomonadota bacterium | reverse complement strand
ACGCGCCCCCCTGCCCCGGCCCGGATCCGCCCGCTCGGCGGCGGCCGTGCCGAGGTCACGCTGGCCGCCGCGGAGGAAGGCGTCGCCCCCGGCCAGGCCTGCGTCTTCTACGCGCCGGAGGGCTCCCGCGTCCTCGGCGGCGGCTGGATCGCCCGCGCCTGACCCTCGACCCCGCTTGCCAATCCCCCGCGCCGCGCCCTAGGCTCGTGCGGCCATTGTTTCGGGAGATTCTCATGACCGATCTTCAGCCTGTCCTCGCGCATCTGGACGGGGACCTCGACAACGCGCTCGAACGCCTCTTCCAGCTGCTCCGCTTCCGCTCGATCTCCACCGACCCGGCCTATGAGGAAGAGTGCCGCAAGACCGCCGAGTGGCTGGCCGACGACCTCCGCTCCGCCGGCTTCGAGGCGCGCGTCGAGGCCACCGAGGGCCACCCGATGGTCGTTGCCCACGACCTCTCGGCGGACGGCCCCCACGTCCTCTTCTACGGCCATTACGACGTCCAGCCCCCGGACCCGCTCGAGCTTTGGGAGCGCGATCCGTTCGACCCGTCCCTGGTCACGCGCGACGACGGCACGCGCATGATCGCGGCCCGCGGCGCGGCGGACGACAAGGGCCAGCTCATGACCTTCGTCGAGGCCGCCCGGGCCTTCCGCGCGGTCAACGGGGCGCTCCCCTGCAAGGTCTCGATCCTCCTCGAGGGCGAGGAGGAGACCGGCGGCAAGAGCCTGCCACCCTTCCTCGAGAAGCACCGCCACGAACTGACCGCCGACATCGCCCTCGTCTGCGACACGGGCATGTGGGACCGCGAGACGCCGGCGATCACCACCATGCTGCGCGGCAACGTCGCCGAGCAGGTGACGATCCGCGCCGCCGATCGGGACCTGCATTCGGGCTTCTATGGCGGAGCAGCGGCGAACCCGATCCATGTGCTGGCGGCGATCCTTGCCGCCATGCGCGACGATGAGGGGCGCATTGCCATCCCCGGCTTCTACGACGGCGTGACGGACGTCCCGCCCGAGCTCCGCGCCGAGTGGGCGCGGCTCGACTTCTCCGCCGAGCGGTTCCTCGGCGACGTCGGCCTCGCCGTCCCCGCCGGCGAGCGCGGCTATTCTGCGCTCGAGCAGGTCTGGGCCCGCCCCACCGCCGAGGTGAACGGCATCTGGGGCGGCTACACCGGCGCGGGCTTCAAGACGGTGATCCCGGCGGAGGCGCACGCCAAGATCAGCTTCCGCCTCGTCGGCGAACAGGACCCGGAGGCGGTCCGGGCCGCCTTCCGCGACTTCCTTACCGGGCGCCTGCCGGCCGACTGCGAGGCCTCCTTCCTGGCGCGCGCCGGCGGCCGGGCGATCACCATGCCGGTCGACAACCCGGCCTTCGCCAAGGCGCGCCGCGCGCTCGCCGAGGAATGGGAGCGGGAGGCGGCGATGGTCGGTTGCGGCGGCTCTATCCCCGTCGTGGCGGATTTCAAGGAGAAGCTCGGCATGGACAGCCTGCTGATCGGCTTCGGCCTCGAGGACGACCGGCTGCACAGCCCGAACGAGAAATACGACCTCACCAGCTTCGCCAAGGGCGCGCGGAGCTGGGCGAGGGTGCTGGCGGCGCTCGGAGCATGAGCGTCCGGCTCATCTACACCGGCGGCACCATCGGCTGTGACGGCGACCCGCTCGCCCCGCTGCCGGCGGAGGAGTTTCGCGCCCGCTGGACGCGCCACGTCCCACCCACGCTCGGCGAAGCGGAGGAGTCGGGCTGGGTGTGGCTCGACCCGCCGCTCGATTCGAGCGAGATGACGCCCGAGGCGTGGGGCCGCCTCGCGCGCCTGGCCCTGGAGGCGGCGGCCGGGGACGAGGCCCCGCTCCTCCTCCACGGCACCGACACCATGGCCTGGTCGGCGGCGGCGCTGGCCTTTCTCATGACCCTCTGCGACGAGACCGGAGCGCCGGCCGGCCGCCTTGGCGTGCCGGTGGTGCTGACCGGCGCGCAGCGCCCACTCTTCGACGGCGACGGGCTCAGGGCCGGGACGGACGCGCTCGACAACCTCCGCGCGGGGCTCAACGCCTTTGCGCTCGCTCGCGCGGAAGTCATGGTGGCCTTCGGGGGCCTGACGCTGCGCGGCCCGCGCGTGATGAAGATGTCCACCCGTGACGACCGGGCCTTCTCCTGCCCCCGCGGCACGACCCCGGCTCCGCCCCTGGCCGCGGCCGCTCCCGCGGCGCTCCTCGACCAGCTCGACCGCCTCGCGCCGCATCTCGGCGAGAAGGCGGTGCTGACGGTGACGCCAGGTCCGACGGAGCCCACGCTCCTCGTCAAAGGGATCGAGGGTAGCGCTGAGAAACTGGGTGAGAAACTCGGCGCAGTTCACTTGAATGGCTATGGAATCGGAAACTTTCCTGCCCGCTCCCACCTCGCCCCGCTGCTCGACGACCTCCACGCCCGCGGGGTCGCGATCATTGCCGGCAGCCAGGTTCCGCACGGCGACGTCGCCCCCGGAGACTACGGGGCCGGCCGCTGGCTGGTCGAGTGCGGCGCCCTGCCCGCGGCCGACATGACTCCGGCGGCGGTCCACGCCAAGCTCCAGGTGGCGCTCGCTCACGCCGCCGAAAAGGGATGGCAACTGGCGGACATCGAACGCTTTTTCGCCACCCCCCTCGCCGGCGAGCGGCGCGATTAGCTCTGCCGCCTCCGCCGCCCCCGCGCCCGTCCGCGCTCCGGCGTGAGCCCGTGCGCCGCGTCGGCGAGCAATGTGGTCATCGGGTGATCCGGCCGGTCGGCGCCGAGCTCCGCGTGCAGGCGCTTCGCCGCGCTCGCGAGGTCGATGCCGGCGTCGAGACCGACCGCCCAGTCGAAGAAGATCGCGCGGCATTCCTCCGCCCCGATGCCCTCGATGCGATAGGCCTCGTGGATCAGGTTCCTCGGGTCGCAGGGGTGCTTGCCGCTGCCGTGCATGGCGCGGAGAATGCGCGTCCGGGCCGGATTCTTGCGGCCTGACAGCGACATGCGCCGCACGAATTGCGCCTTGCGCGAGATCAAGGCCGGCTTCCCCGCGCCTGCCTAGCTCTGCTAGCATTCGACCGATCGCCGTGGAGGAGACCGAGCATGCTGACGATTCCAATGTCCACCCTGGGCTGGATCATCCTCAAGGCCCGCGAGTTCGACGTGAAGGACGTCGACACCGGCGAGATGGGCGACGAGGACGTGGACGACCCGATGGGCGTTCTCGAGGACCGCCCCGACGACCCGGTCTTCGAGGAATTGACGAGCTGGATCAACGACATGCACGAGACTCATCGGGCCGAGCTGGTGGCGTTGTTCTGGATCGGCCGCGACGACGGCGACGCCGATGATTTCCCCGGCCTCGTCGATGAGGCGCGCGGGCTGCAGACCCGGGACACGGCGCGCTACCTGCTCGGCGAACCGCTGCTCGCGGACTATCTCGAAGAGGGGCTCGAGCGGCTCGGCTATGACAGCTCCGAGATCGAGAGCGAGGTCGGCTGAAGCGCGCCGAACATGAACAAACGGTTAAATCTCGGCGCCAACTCTTATATAAGAGTTATAAGAGTCAGTCCTGAAAGAGCGACTTCTTTACTCTCCCTTTACTCTGCCGCCGCCGCGAGCTGGTCATAGGTGAACACGTAGTCCCGCTCGACCTCCGGCTTGTGGCAGGCGAGGCATTTCGCCTCGTTGGTCTCGCGGTGAGTCCGCTCGGTCGTGAAGAGGGCGTAGCGCCAGTCGCCGTTGGCGTAGATCTCAGGCACCGGCTCCCCGCCCCCGGCAATCTTCTGCATGGCGGTGTAGAGGATCAGCTGGCCCGCCTCGAAATGGCCGTCCTCGCCGGTGACGGGGTCGCCGTCGGCGTCGAGCCGCGCCTTGTAGACCTCGACGAAGATGATCGCGTCGCCCGGCAGGTCGCCGCCGGCCCTGGCCGCCTCGACCGAGCCCGGATCGGCCCAGTAGTGGCGCACCTGGCCCCGGTCTGGGAAGTCGATGGTGTGGTACCTCACCAGCCGGTCCCGGTAGTCCGTCGGGAAGCCGACCCGCGTGCCGTCGAGCGCCGCGACCCCCTCCCCCGCCGCGCCCGGCGCGGCGCCCGGCAGGCCGGAGAAGTGG
>JBEPXW010000234.1:0-4122 GCA_041641715.1 Pseudomonadota bacterium | reverse complement strand
CCCGCTCGGGCGCCGCGCGGCGCGGATCCGGTGATCCGGGGCGCGGGTCTCTCCTGAATCAAAGAAGGCCGCGTCGCCGCGGCCTTCCCGTGAGCTGGTGACGGTCGGCCGGGTTGGGGATGCCCCCCGCGGCCCGGTCCGGCCGGAAAGAAGGCTGCTCCCTACCGGCCGGCCTCGCGCCTGACCCGCACCACCATCTCCAAGGTCTCACTCGACATTGGATCACCTCCTTTCTGCTGCCTCGTTCACGGGTCCACCTTACGGGGATTCTCCGCCGCGGCAACCGTCAAATCCGGATCGGCGGCGGACCGGTCGGGCCTGCGCGACTCGTGTAACTCCTATAACTCTTATACAAGAGTCTGGGCCGTTCGGGTTCCTTCGCTTGTCCCGTGTCTCACGCCCTGCTAGGTACAAGCATCGAGGGATTTTGAGTGAAAGGGGGGAATCAAATGCTCAGAACCTTTCAAATTGTGGTTTCTGTCCTGGGGATTTCGCTTCTGTCGGCCTGCAACCAGACGACCGGGGAGGACTGGAATACGCAGGCGTCGGATGTCCATCTTACCGGCGAGGAATTGGGCGCTTTGGTCGTTGGCAACAGAATTGACTATAGCGATGGAGGGACCTCCAGAATTCGCCCTGATGGCAGCTACGTGTATACCTCCGCGGAAGGTCAGAGGTTCCCCGCGAGCTACGATATTCGTTCCGACGGGGTCGTTTGCCTCGAGTTTCCGGCCGGAGGAAGCCGGTGCGACAAGTTTGTCAAGTCCGGTGAGCAGCTTGTTCTGATCAATCAGCGCGGCAGCCGGTACACCGTCACAGATATCTCTCCACTGCAGGAATAGAGACCGACAACGCCTGACGGTCCTGAACCACGGCTCAGGGGCTGAGGCGGCCCGAAGCGGGCCGTTCACGGTCCCTTGCGGCGCCGCTTCTTGCCCTTGCGCTGGCGGGAGCCCGGCCGGCCGGAGGTCGAGCGGCCGAGCGCGGTCTCTACCTCTTCCTCGACCTCCTGCTGGCGGGCCAGCGGGTTGTCGTGGACGGCGAGGTCGACCGCCTCGAGCCGGCGGATCTCGTCGCGGAGGCGAGCGGCCTCCTCGAACTCGAGGTTCTCGGCCGCCTTCAGCATGTCCTTCCTCAGGTGCTCGAGATGCGCCTCGAGGTTGGCGCCGGCCTTCGGCGTGTCGACCTTGGCGGTGACGCGGGCCATGTCGGTGTCGGCGGCGTAGGTGCCCTCGAGAATGTCGGCGACGTTCTTGCGGATCGTAGCGGGCGTGATGCCGTGCGCCTCGTTGTAGTCGCGCTGCTTGGCGCGGCGGCGCTCGGTCTCGCCGATGGCGCGCTCCATCGAGCCGGTGACGTGGTCGGCGTACATGATGACGCGCCCGTCGACGTTGCGCGCGGCGCGGCCAATGGTCTGGATCAGCGAGGTCTCGGAGCGCAGGAACCCCTCCTTGTCGGCATCCAGGATGGCGACGAGGGCGCATTCGGGGATGTCGAGGCCCTCGCGCAGCAGGTTGATGCCGACGAGGACGTCGAAGGTGCCGAGGCGGAGGTCGCGGAGGATCTCGATGCGCTCCACCGTGTCGATGTCGGAGTGCATGTAGCGCACGCGGATGCCCTGCTCGTGCATGTACTCGGTGAGGTCCTCGGCCATGCGCTTGGTGAGCGTGGTGACGAGCGCCCGGTTGCCCGCCTGCGCCACCCGGCGGCACTCGTCGATCAGGTCGTCGACCTGGGAGGTGACCGGCCTGACCTCGACCTCCGGGTCGACGAGGCCGGTCGGGCGAATGACCTGCTCGGTGAAGACGCCGCCGGTGCGCTCGAGCTCCCAGGGGCCGGGCGTCGCCGAGACGAAGACCGACTGGGGGCGCATGGCGTCCCACTCCTCGAACTTGAGGGGGCGGTTGTCCATGCAGGAGGGCAGGCGGAAGCCGTGCTCGGCGAGCGTGAACTTGCGCCGGTAGTCGCCGCGGTACATGCCGCCGAGCTGGGGCACCGTCACGTGGCTCTCGTCGGCGAAGACGATCGCGCGGTCGGGGATGTACTCGAAGAGGGTCGGCGGCGGCTCGCCGGCACGGCGGCCGGTGAGGTAGCGCGAGTAGTTCTCGATGCCGTGGCATGAACCGGTGGTCTCCAGCATCTCGAGGTCGTAGTTGGTGCGCTGCTCGAGGCGCTGGGCCTCGAGAAGCCTGCCCTCGCGCTCGAGCTGGGGGAGGCGCTCGGCGAGCTCGGCCTTGATGCCCTTGATCGCCTGGGTCAGCGTCGGGCGCGGCGTCACGTAGTGCGAGTTGGCGTAGATGCGCACGCGCTCGAGCGTGTCCGTCTTCTGGCCGGTGAGCGGGTCGAACTCCTGGATGCTCTCGAGCTCGTCGCCGAAGAAGGAGAAGCGCCAGGCGCGGTCCTCGAGATGGGCGGGCCAGAGCTCGAGCGAATCGCCCCTGACCCGGAAGGTGCCGCGGGAGAAGAACGCGTCCGAGCGCTTGTACTGCTGGGCGACGAGCTCGCGGGTGACCGCCTGCTGGTCGTAGGACCGCCCAACCATCAGGTCCTGGGTCATCGCCGAGTAGGTCTCGGCCGCGCCGATGCCGTAGATGCAGGAGACCGAGGCGACAATGATGACGTCGTCGCGCTCGAGAAGCGACCGGGTGGCGGCGTGGCGCATCCGGTCGATCTGCTCGTTGATCTGCGCCTCCTTCTCGATGTAGGTGTCCGTGCGCGGGACGTAGGCCTCCGGCTGGTAGTAGTCGTAGTAGCTGACGAAGTACTCGACCGCGTTCTCGGGAAAGTAGGACCTGAACTCGCCGTAGAGCTGGGCGGCGAGGGTCTTGTTCGGGGCGAGGATGATGGCCGGGCGCTGCGTCTCCTCGATGATCCGCGCCATGGTGAAGGTCTTGCCGGTGCCGGTGGCGCCGAGAAGAACCTGATCGCGCTCGCCGGCCTCGACGCCCTCGGAAAGCTCGCCGATCGCCTGGGGCTGGTCGCCGGCGGCTTGGAACTCGGTCTGCATGGCGAACCGGCGCCCGCCCTCGAGCTTTTCGGCCTTCCTGGCCCCCTCGGGGCGATTCGCGGCGAGGGTCTCTTCGGTCATCTCGGGCTCCGTCGGACTGGTCGAGATATGGCCCGGGAGGCCGGCCGAGGCAATCGGTTGCGGACATTAAGGGAACATTGACGAATCTTCGTCCAGATTCGGTCCGTAGGGGAGAGTCCACTTGATCCGACTCGCGTAAAAGGTGTATTAATCATGGTGCAAGCAGCAGATCGCCGTCAGGATGGTGCAACATCCACCCCACCCTCGCTCCCTGCACCATCTTGGCGGCGTGACTTTTCCGGAAACCAGGTCGTTCGTATCCCGCCGGGCACGTTCCAGGCGGACCCGCCCGGCATTGTGCCGGAGCCGCGGGAGCACGACCGGCCGGCCGCGGTAATGGTCGCGGCGCCGATGCTCGGCGCGATGATGTGGGGGGCGATCCTCTACCTGATCTTCGCCTGACGGGCCGCTCGGGCACGGCCTCCGCGCCGCTCGCCTGTCCTGCCATCCGCTGGACCGAGATCCGCGCGAACGTCGCGCGGCGCCGCAACGCGCGTTTGCGCGCTTGCCAGATCCGGATATTCTGCGCGATACGGGAACCGGCAAGCCAGTCGGCCACGCAGCGGGAGCGCGACGATGCAGGCACGGATCTACCAGTCGCCGAAGAACGCCATGCAGTCCGGCATGCGCAACACGCGCTACTGGATCCTAGAGTTCGTGCCGGCCGAGCAGCGGCGCATCGACCCGCTGATGGGCTGGACGGGCTCCGGCGACATGCGCCGCCAGGTGCGGATGCGCTTCGACAGCAAGGAGGAGGCCGAGGACTACGCGCGCCGTCACGGCATCGCCTATGTCCTGGAGGCGTCCAAGCCGCGCCGGCCGAACGTCCGGCCGATGGGCTATGGGGGCAACTTCGCCTACAACCGGCGCTTCAGCTGGACCCACTGAGGCGTCCGAGACCGGGGGCTGGATCGCATGGCCGGGGCGTCGCAGATCGTTCCCGTTATCCTGTGCGGCGGCTCCGGCACGCGGCTCTGGCCGGTGTCGCGGCGCAGCTATCCGAAGCAGTTCGGCCCGGTTGTCCCGGGGGAGAC
>JBEPXW010000233.1:0-4141 GCA_041641715.1 Pseudomonadota bacterium | reverse complement strand
CGTGCATGTCGGCGATGCGGCCCCGGCGCGCCGCCTCGCGGCCCGCCTTCGGCGTGCCGAGGGCGCGGAGGTGGACGTATTCGATGCCGGCCTCGGCGAGGCTCTCGCCGAGGATCGTCTTCGAGAACCCGGCCCGGCGCGAGGCGGCGACGGCGCGCACGTCGATCAGCACCTCCACGCCGGCCGCGCGGAGCGTCGCGATCAGCTCCGGCAGCGTGCGCTTCTCGTAGCCGATGGTGGCGAGCTCCGGCATGGACCCTCCGCGCCCCTTCCGCTTGCGGCGATTCGGGATTACATGACCGCAACCACTCTGGAAGGGGACTGAAATGGGTTACCGGATCGCCGTCGCGGGCGCCACCGGCAATGTGGGCCGCGAAATGCTGAGCATCCTCGCCGAGCGGGAGTTCCCCGCCGACGAGGTCATCGCCCTTGCCTCGCGCCGGTCGCTCGGCACCGAGGTCAGCTATGGCGACGAGACATTGAAGACCCGGGACATCGAGACCTTCGACTTCGCCGGCGTCGACATCGCCCTCTTCGCCATCGGCTCGGGGCCGACCAAGGAATACGGGCCGAAGGCCGCGAAGGCGGGGGCGGTCGTGATCGACAACTCCTCGCTCTACCGCTACGATCCGCAGGTGCCGCTGGTCGTGCCCGAGGTGAACCCGGACGCGGTCGAGGGCTACTCGCAGAAGAACATCATTGCCAACCCGAACTGCTCGACCGCGCAGATGGTCGTGGCGCTGAAGCCGCTCCACGACCGGGCGCGGATCAGGCGGGTGGTCGCCGCCACCTATCAGTCGGTGTCGGGCGCCGGCAAGGAGGCGATGGACGAGCTCTGGAGCCAGACCCGCGGCATCTTCGTGCCGGGCCAGGAGGTCGAGCCGAACAAGTTCCCGAAGCAGATCGCCTTCAACGTCATCCCCCACATCGACTCCTTCATGGAGGACGGCTCCACCAAGGAGGAGTGGAAGATGGTGGCGGAGACCAAGAAGATCCTCGACCCGCGGGTCAGGGTCCACGCCACCTGCGTGCGCGTGCCGGTCTTCGTCGGCCACGCCGAGGCGCTCAACCTCGAGCTCGAGGAGCCGCTGACCGCCGAGGAGGCCCAGGAGATCCTGCGCGAGGCGCCCGGCATCGTCGTCGTCGACACCCGCGAGGCCGGCGGGTATATCACACCCGTCGAGTGCGTCGGCGAGTTCGCCACCTATGTCAGCCGGGTGCGCGAGGACCCGACGATCGAGAACGGCCTCTCGCTCTGGTGCGTCTCCGACAACCTCCGCAAGGGGGCCGCGCTCAATGCCGTGCAGATCGCGGAGCTCCTGGGCCGGCGCTGCCTGCGGAAAGGGTGAGGCGGCGTCTCGCGGGGCGTCCAAATTTGGACGGGGCCCTAAGCGCTTGATTGTGCTGAGAAAGCCGTTTGGACGCGCGTTATGGTTAACGCGCGCGCACCCGATCCGGCGTCACTTCTTCCACCAGCTCGGGCGCGGCGGCAGGGCCTTCAGGTAGACGGCGATCGCCTCGCGGTCGGCCTCCGTGAGCTCGGCCATGTTCTCCTGCACGGCGACCATGTCGCCGCCGAAGCTTTCGAAGTCCGGCAGCAGGCCGGTCCTCAGCGCCGTCTTGATGTCGCCCACCGACCAGTCGCCGATGCCGTCCTCGTGCGGCGTGATGTTCGGGATGGTGCCGTCGCCCTCGGGCGCGGGGCCGCCGGAATAGGCCCGCTCCGGCTCGGGGCCGCCGAGCATGTTGCGCGGCGTGTGGCACGCGCCGCAGTGACCGGGGCCGGTGACGAGATAGGCGCCGCGCTTCAACTGCTCGTCGGCGCCTTCGCCGGGCTGGAAGGGCCGGTAGTCCATGTAGAGCCGTTTCCAGAGGCCGATGCCGCGGCGCACCCGCAAGGGCAGCGGCAGGTCGTGGCCGGGCGAGGGCTCGGCCACGGCGGGCAGCGTGTCCATGTAGGCCTTGAGGTCGAGCACGTCCTCGACCGTCATCCGCTGGTAGGAGGGGTAGGGAAAGGCCGGGTAGTAGTGGCTGCCGTCGGGCGCAAGCCCGCGCATCACGGCGTTGACGAAGTCGACGTCGCTCCACCCGCCGATGCCGTGCTCGGGGTCCGGCGAGACGTTCGGCGCGCGGAAGGTGCCGAACGGTGTTTCGAAGGCGAGGCCGCCCCCGAGCCGCATCTTCTCCTCGCCCTCGGCCTCGGGCGCCGCGTGGCACGAGTTGCAGCCGGCGGCATGGAACACGTACGCGCCGTGCTCCGGATCGGGCGTGTGGTCGGGCAGGTCGGCGGCGGCGATGGTGTCCGGCCGGGTCAGCACCCAGAACGCCACCGCCCCGGCGGCAAGGACGAGGCACGCCCCGATCAGCAGCCGGCGCATGCCCGTCCCTTTTCCGGCGCGCGGATCACGTCAGCCGACCGGGGACTCGGCAGGGGAGCGGCTCAGAATTCCTCCGCCCGGTAGTCGTCGTGGCAGTTGCCGCAGCCCTGCTTGCCCATCTCGCTCACCGCAGCGGCGAGCGCCTCCTGGCCCTTGCCGGCCTCCTCGACGACGACGTCGACCCGGTCGCGCAGCTCCTGATAGGCGTCGGCGAAGCCGGACATGTCCTCCCAGATCTTGGCGAGCGCGCGGGTTTTGCCCGTGTACTCGGATTTCGAGGTGCCCTCGATGAACAGGCGGCCGACGTCGTACATCAGCACGGCATCGAGGTTCTCGGCATTCGCCGTGGCCTGCTCGGCGTCGTAGGCGATGTCGCCCTTGGCCATGCCGAAGAGGGGCCCCGCCTCCCAGACGACGACCTGCATGAAGCCCTGGCGCGCCTCGATGGCCTTCTCGCCGGGATCCTTGTCCTGGCTCGCGGCGAGCGTCGGCAGAAGAATGACTGCGGAAAGAAGCGCGGCGGCGCGCGAAAACCTGCTGGCTCCGGATGTCGGCATTCCGTCCTCCCGTCCAGTTCTGTGGGTCGATGCCCTCGCCGGCGCCATTCTGGGCGAGGCCGGTTGGGGATGTAAACCCGCGGTGCCCGCAGGCTCACGGCATCGTGTGTTGACGAGCCTCAGGCAGTGGCGAATCCGTTCGGTCCGTGCACCATCAGCGTCCCGGTGCCGATGTCGACGAAGGCGCCGTGGAGGGTGAGGACGCCGTCGTCGAGCGCACGCGCCACGAAAGGGAAGGTGGCGAGGTTTCGGAGCGAGACCAGCACCGCCTCGCGCTCGAGCGCCGCCTTGCGCTCGGCCGGGTCGGCGACGCGCTCGGCCACCCGCTCGTAGCCCGGGCGCAGGATGTCCATCCAGCGGCCGATGAAGCTCGATTTCTCGTCGAGCTCGGGCGCCAGTCCCGCGCACATGTCGTGGCAGGCGCCGACGCCGCCGCAGCTCGAATGCCCGACGACGACGATGTGGGCGACCTTGAGGGCGTTGACGGCGTACTCCACCGCGGCGGAGGTGCCGTGGTGCTGGTGGTCGGGGTTGTAGGGCGGCACGAGGTTGGCGACGTTCCGGACCACGAAGAGGTCGCCGGGCTCGGCGCCGAACATCTCGACCACGTTCACCCGGCTGTCGCAGCAGGAGATCATCATGGTGCGCGGGTGCTGGCCTTCCGCCGCGAGGCGGGCGTACCAGGCGCGGTTCTCCGAGAAGCGCAGGGTGTGCCAGGCGCGGTAGCGCTCGACGAGGTAGCCGGGCAGGGGCTTGAGCGCGGGAAGATCGGTCA
The DNA here is from genome assembly GCA_041641715.1 of Pseudomonadota bacterium. Lineage (GTDB taxonomy): Bacteria > Pseudomonadota > Alphaproteobacteria > Rhodobacterales > Rhodobacteraceae > Thermohalobaculum. Next base: position 431 of record JBEPXW010000233.1, on the reverse strand, counting down.
TCGGGGGCCTCTCTCCGGGACGGGCAGGCGTTTCCGCCTGCCGGGCGGGGGCGCGATTGCGCCCTTTCCGGGCCGGCATTAAACCGGAACACGAGCCGATTTCAACGAACGGGAGGAGCGCGATGGCCGAAATGACCGTAATGGAGATCGCCGAGCCCGGCGGACCGGAGGCGCTGACCCAGGCCAGGCGCCCCGTCCCGGAGGCGCCGCCCCAGAGCTCGAGGTGCTCGCGGCTCCGGAGCCTCGCGCGCGGCCCCTTCAGGAAGCGCTCGCGGCGGCGGATGAGGTCTCGCACGCCCTCGTCCTCCACGAGCGCCTCCGGCCCCTTCTCGCGGAGGGCGTCCACCCACGCGTCCACGAAGCGCCGCGTCGGAATCGGGACGCGGGGGTTCTGGCCGAGCACGAGCCGCCAGAAGGCCCCTCGGTCCCAG
>JBEPXW010000232.1:0-4148 GCA_041641715.1 Pseudomonadota bacterium | reverse complement strand
ACCAAAGCACCGCGGACCCGTGCGCGCCCTTCGTCTAGCGGTCCAGGACGCCGCCCTTTCACGGCGGAAACACGGGTTCGAGTCCCGTAGGGCGCACCACTCCCGCGGGACGGCGGGCAGGACCTCGACATGGCCGGGGCGCGACGCGGCGGGACGATCACCGGCTCCGTTAACCATGAATCCCGTTCACGCGCAATATTCAGTGAAATCAATTGCTTGACCATGTGTCCACGCGTGGACACCTGGTTCGGGCCGCCTCAGCGCTGCCAGAACACCGGCATGAAGAGGACGAGCACGCTCAGGAACTCGAGCCGGCCCATGAACATCCCGAGGCTCAGCACCCATTTCGCTGTGTCGGGCAGCGGCGCGTAGTTCCCGTCCGGCCCGATCACCGGCCCGAGCCCCGGCCCGAGATTGGTCAGCGCCGCCACCGAGGCCGAGATCGCGGTGATCGTGTCGAGCCCGATTAGCGACAGCAGGAGCGCCCAGATCGACAGCGAGCAGACGAAGACGAAGAAGAAGCCCATGATCGCCGAGACCACCTCGGGCTCCACGGGACGGCCCTGGTAGCGCAGCGGGAACACCCCGTGCGGGTTGTGGATGCGCTTGATCTGGATCCAGAGCGCGGCGAACAGCACCTGGTAGCGGAACACCTTGGCCGAGCACGAGGTCGACCCCGTGCACCCCCCGATCAGCGGGATCACGAAGAAAAGCGCCACCGCAAAGCCGCCCCAGCGGTCGAAGGGATCCGAGGCGTAGCCCGTCCCCGTGATCACCGAGGTGACGTTGAAGAGCGACTCGCGCACAGCCGCCTCGCAGGCGAGGTGTCCGTGGACGATCAGCCAGACGGCGATCACCCCGGCGACGCCCGCGACGATGGCGACAAAGGCCCGCGCCTGGGTGTCGCGCGGCAGGGCGCCGAAATTGCCGCGCGTCATCTGCACCATGCGGATGAAGGGCAGCGCCCCCAGCACCATGAAGACGACGGCGACGTAGTGCACCATCGGCGGGAAGCGGGCGAAGCTGTCGTCATAGTTGCCGAAGCCCCCCGTCGCCACCGTCGTCATGGCGTGGCAGAGCGCGTCGAAACCGCCCATCCCGGCCGCCGAGTAGCCGAGCGTCGCCGCCAGCGTCAGCGCCAGGTAGACATAGAGCAGCGAGGCCGCCATCTCGGTCACCCGCGGCATGATCTCGCCGAGGTCGAAGGCCTCCGTGCGGAAGAACTGCATGCCGCCGACCCGCATCGCGGGCAGGAAGACGATGGCGACGACGACGATTCCGAGCCCGCCATACCATTGCAGCAGCGCCCGCCAGAACAGCATGCCCCTGGGCGCCGCATCGAGCCCTGCGAAGACGGTCGAGCCGGTCGTGGTCATGCCCGACATCGCCTCGAAGAAGGCGTCCGTGTAAGTCGCATGGGGCGGGCCGAGCACGAAGGGCAGCGCGCCGAAGACCGGCAGCACGAGCCAGATCAGCACCGTCAGCAGGAAGGCCTGCGGCCGGGTCAGCCCGCGCACCTCCGGCTGGCGGTTGATGAGCAGGAGCGCGAGGCCGACCGCAACCGTCAGGAAGGCGGCGAGCGCGAGGCCCTTGTGGTACCCGTCGGCGTCGACCAGCGAGAGCACGACCGGGGCCAGCATGGAGATGCCGAGCACCACCACCAGGCGGCCGATGATCTGGCCGACAGGGCGGAAATCATACATGGCCGCGAACCCCCCGCATGGGCCCGAGCCTTGGGCCGGCGGCGGGGGAAGTCAAGCGCGCGCGTAGGCGCCGGAGGCGCTCAGAAGGGGACGTCGTCGGGGCCGTCCTGGCGCTCCGCCTCGGTGACGTAGGCCGCCACCACCTTCTTCTCGCCGGCCTTCTCGAAGGCTACCGTCAGCTTGTCGCCCTCGATGTCGGTGATCCGGCCGTAGCCGAACTTCTGGTGGAAGATGCGGGTGCCGGTCTCGAAGCGGCTGACCGCCTCGGCATCGACCACGAGCCGGCGCGTCTCGCGCGGCTGGCCGAGACCGTGCTCTCCTCGTCGCTGCGCCATGCGCCGCCAGCCCGGCGAGTTGTAGGTCGAGGAGGCGGCGGCGCGCTCTTCCAGCACCGAGGCGTCCGGCCCGCGCGGGGCCGAGGCGCCGTAGGCGCCGCCATAGAGGCCGGGCGGGGTCAGCACCTCGACATGCTCGCCGGGCAGCTCGTCGACGAAGCGCGAGGGCAGCGCCGACTGCCAGCGGCCGTAGACGTGGCGGTTGGCGGCGAAGCTGACCGTCACGAGGCGCCGCGCCCGCGTCAGCCCGACATAGGCGAGGCGGCGCTCCTCCTCGAGCCCCTTCTGGCCTGACTCGTCCATGGCGCGCTGGTGGGGAAAGAGCCCGTCCTCCCAGCCCGGCAGGAAGACGGCCGGAAATTCGAGGCCCTTGGCGGCGTGGAGCGTCATCACCGAGACCTTCTCGGCATCGTCCTCGGCGTCGTTGTCCATGATCAGCGATATGTGCTCGAGGAAGCCGGCGAGGTTCTCGAACTCCTCGAGCGCCTGCACGAGCTCCTTGAGGTTGTCGAGGCGGCCCGGCGCATCCGGCGTCTTCTCGGCCTGCCACATCCCCGTGTAGCCGCTCTCGTCGAGGATGCGCCCGGCAATCTCGACGTGGTCGGCCTCGTCGTCGGCGAGCTCGGCGTGCCAGCGGTCGATCTGCGCGACCAGCGCGCCGAGGTTCGTCGCCGCCCGCTTGGTCAGCCCCGCCTCCCCGGCAGCGGCGAGCCGCGCCGCCTCGATGAGGGTCAGGTCGCGCTCGCGGGCGAGGCGGTTGATCGCCTGCTGCGCCTTGTCGCCCAAGCCCCGCTTCGGCGTATTGACGAGACGCTCGAAGGCGAGGTCGTCGTCGGGCGAGACGGCGAGGCGGAAATAGGCCAGCGCGTCGCGGATCTCCATACGCTCGTAGAAGCGCGGGCCGCCGATGACGCGGTAGGGCAGGCCGATGGTCAGGAACCGGTCCTCGAAGGCGCGCATCTGGAACGAGGCGCGCACCAGGATGGCGATGTCGTCGAGGGGCACGGGCGGCTCGCCGCGGGTGCCGCGGCTCATCGCCTCGATCTCCTCGCCGATCCAGCGGGCCTCCTCCTCGCCGTCCCAGTGGCCGATCAGGCGGACCTTCTCGCCGGCCTCGACCGGGGTCCAGAGGGTCTTGCCGAGCCGGCCCTGGTTGGCGGCGATCACGCCGGAGGCCGCCGAGAGGATGTGCGGCGTCGAGCGGTAGTTCTGCTCGAGCCGGATCACCTGCGCGCCCTCGAAGTCCTTCTCGAAGCGCAGGATGTTGCCGACCTCGGCGCCGCGCCAACCATAGATCGACTGGTCGTCGTCGCCGACGACGCAGACGTTCCGATGCTTCGCGGCGAGGAGGCGCAGCCAAAGATACTGGGCGACGTTGGTGTCCTGATACTCGTCGACGAGGATGTAGCGGAAGCGGTCCTGATACTCGGCCAGCACGTCCTCGCGGGTCTGCAGGATCTGCACGACGTGCAAGAGCAGGTCGCCGAAGTCGCAGGCGTTCAGCCTCCTCAGCCGCTGCTGGTAGGCGGCGTAGAGCTCGGCGCCGCGCCCGTTGGCGAAGCCGCACTCGTCGGCCGGCACGCGCTCGGGCGTCTGGGCGCGGTTCTTCCAGCGGTCGAGCATTGAGGCGAACATGCGCGCCGGCCAGCGCGTCTCGTCGATGTTCTCGGCCGAGAGGATCTGCTTGATGAGCCGGAGCTGGTCGTCCGTGTCCAGGATGGTGAAGTTCGGCTTCAGCCCGGCAAGCTCGGCGTGGCGGCGCAGGATCTTGACCGAGATGGCGTGGAAGGTGCCGAGCCAGGGCATACCCTCGACACCGCGGCCGATCAGCTCGCCGACGCGCTCCTTCATCTCGCGCGCCGCCTTGTTGGTGAAGGTGACGGCGAGGATCTGCCAGGGCCGGGCGCGGCCGGTGTGGATGAGGTGCGCGAGCCGCGTCGTCAGCACGCGCGTCTTGCCGGTGCCGGCGCCGGCGAGCACGAGGACGGGGCCGTCGAGCGCCTCGACGGCGGCGCGCTGGCCGGGGTTGAGCGCCTCGAGATAGGGGGCCTCGGGGCGCGCGCGCTCGGAAAGCGGCCGATCCCAGGCCTCGAACGGCGCCGCCTCGTCG
>JBEPXW010000231.1:0-4149 GCA_041641715.1 Pseudomonadota bacterium | reverse complement strand
GTCGCCGGCGAGTCGTGGGCCGGCGACGGCGCGCCGCGGGCCATTGGCCCGGGCGAAGCGCTCCGCATCTTCACCGGCGCACCGGTGCCCGAGAGGGCGGACGCCATCCTGATCCAGGAGAACGCCCGGCGCGAGGGCGACACCGTCGAGGTCGTCGAGCCGCCCGCCGCCTGGAGTTTCATCCGCCCGGCCGGTCTCGACTTCGGCGAGGGCTTCCGCCTCGCCGGGCCGCGGCGGCTGAACCCGCGCGAGGTGGCGTTGCTCGCCGCGATGAACGTCCCCCGCGTCACCGTCAGCCGCCGACCCGTGGTCGCTCTCATCCCGACCGGCGACGAGCTGGTCGAGCCCGGCGAGCAGCCCGGCCCCGGACAGATCGTCTCGTCGAACGGCATCGGCCTCGCCGCCGCGGTGCGGGCGGCGGGAGCCGAGCCGCAGCTTTGCGCCATCGCCCGCGACACGCGCGAGAGCCTGCTCGCGGCGCTGGAGGAGGCTCGGGACGCGGATTTCATCGTGACGCTGGGCGGCGCGTCGGTGGGCGAGCACGACCTCGTCGCCGAGGTCTTCGGCAGCGCGGGTCTCGAAATCGACTTCTACAAGATCGCCATGCGGCCGGGAAAACCGCTGATCGCCGGCCGGATCGGCGAGCGGGTCATGCTCGGCCTGCCCGGCAACCCCGTCTCCGCCATGGTCTGCGCCGAGGTGTTCCTACGCCCGGCCATCGACGCCACGCTCGGCCTGCCGGCGGGGCCGCGAGAGACACGCACGGCCTTCCTCAGCAACGACCTGCCCGAGAATGGCCCGCGGGAGCACTACATGCGCGCCGTCGTCAGCCCCGTGGCCGACGGGATCATGCGCTGCGAGGTGGCCGAGAACCAGGACTCGAGCCTGCTCGCCACGCTGGCCCGCGCCAACGCCCTCGCCGTGCGCCCGCCCGGGGCGGATGCGGCACGCGCGGGCAGCCCGATCGCATATATTCCCCTCGACTGACACCACGCGAAGCAAGCTTGACACAAACAGCGAACTTTTGTAGAACGAAACACAACATTTAGGGGGTCAATCGTCCGGGGGCATCGCGAATGCTGACCAAGAAGCAGTACGAACTCCTCACCTTCATTCACAAACGGGTGCAACAGGACGGCGTCTCCCCCTCCTTCGACGAGATGAAGGAGGCTCTGGCGCTTCGCTCGAAGTCCGGGATTCACCGCCTCATCACGGCACTGGAGGAGCGCGGCTTCATTCGCCGCCTGCCCCACCGCGCCCGCGCGGTCGAGATCCTGCGCCTGCCCGACAACGTCGAGGACATGCGCCCGAGCCGCGGCGGTTTCCGCCCGTCCGTCATCGACGGCGACCTATCCCAGCCCGACCCCCTCACCCAGGCCACCGCCAAGCTCGGCATGGAGCAGGTGGAGCACCGGGCCGAGGCACAGGACGTGCCCCTGATCGGCCGCATTGCCGCCGGCGCCCCGATCGAAGCGCTGGAGAACGGGCCGGCGCCGGTCGGCGTGCCCTCCATGATGCTTTCCGCCTCGGGCGAGCACTACGCGCTCGAGGTCAAGGGCGACAGCATGGTGGACGCCGGCATCCATGACGGCGACATCGTCGTGGTCCGTCGGCAGGAGACGGCCGAAAACGGCGACATCGTCGTTGCGCTGATCGACGACAGCGAGGCGACGCTGAAGCGGCTGCGCCGCAAGGGCGGCGCCATCGCGCTCGAGGCGGCGAACGCGGCATATGGCACGCGCCTCTACCGCACCGACCAGGTGCGGATCCAGGGCCGGATGGTCGGGCTGATCCGAACCTACTGAACGCCCCCGGCGCCTTTCCCTTCAGTCGGACTCCCGTCGCGGCTGCGTCCAGAGTCGCCGGCGCTCCGGGTTTCGTGCTGCAGCGAGGCGCAATTCCGCGCCGTCCACGGTGGCCGCCAGAGAGCCGAGGCGCTGCAGTTCCGCCTCGCCAAGGTACAGGCAGGGGCCTTCGAGGTCCGGTCCGTAGCGCGCGACGAGCAGCGTGCGGGGGTGGCAGAGGTGGCTTAGTCGTCCACGGGCCGGTCGTCGGCCGTGGATAGCCTCGATGCGCCATCCGTTCGCGAGCCTCGCCGAGGCCCGGCCCCTACCGCGCTCGAGCCCGGGGCGCGCCGCTGCCTGCTCCTGGCTCGCACCGTCTCCGTCGCGCCGGAGCCAGGTCTCGGCCGCATAGGACTGGGCCCGCTCATGGTCCAACGCCCTGCCCTCCTCACCCTGCACCCCGATCAGCCGCCCCCCGGGCGCGATCAGGACGTCCGGGCGCGATGCCGGGTGGGCCCAGAGGACCAGCGCCGCCGCGATGCCACCGAGACCGAGGAGCCGCCACGGCCCGCGCCACAGGAACAGCCAGAGCCCGCCCACCGTGATCAGCGCCAGCACCGCATCCGGCGCGGCGGGGACCCATCGCGAGGCGCCCGGCAGGCCGGCGATGGCGTGGCTGACCTCAAGCACCCATTCAATCCCGGCGCCCATGAGCCGCAACGCCGGCCCCTCGAGGCCAAGCGGCGCAAGAATCCCGGCGATCACCGCCCCCGGCGCGATCACGAGGCCCATCACGGGGACGGCCGCCAGGTTCGCCGGCAGGCCGTAGGGCGCCACCCGGTTGAAGTGGAAGGCGGCGAAGGGGGCCGTCGCGGCCCCCGCCACGACGCTCGTGAAGACGAGGGCGGCGAGATAGAAGCCGACCACGCGGAGGACGCGCCGGCTAGGCCCGCGCGCGGCGGGTCCCTCCTGCCGCCAGGCGAGGCGGCGCCGGCGCACCTCCTCGTAGCCCGCGACCAGCGCGGCGGTGGCGGCGAAGCTCATCTGGAAGCCGGCGCCCATCACGCTGAGCGGCCGGACCGCCATGATGACGACGGCAGCCAGCGCGAGGCCGCGGAGGGTGATCGCCGGCCGGTCGAGCAGCACGGCCGTGAAGGCCACGGCCACCATCACGAAGGCGCGCTGCGTCGCCACGGTCGCGCCGGAGATGGCGAGGTAGCCGAAGCCGGCCATGACGGCCGCCACCGCTGCCACCTTACGCGCCCCGGACCCCGAGAGCCGCAACGCCACCGCCGCGAGGACCAGGCGCACCGCCCCGAACATCAGGCCGGTGAGGAGCCCCATGTGGAGCCCGGAAATCGCCAGCAGGTGCGCCAGGTTGGCGATGCGGAGCGCCTCGCTGTCGGTCTCGGCGATGTGCGAGCGGTCGCCGACGACGATCGCCGCGGCGAACGCGCCCTGACGGCCGGGGAGCGCTGCCACCAGCGCGTCCGACAGGCGAACCCGCTGTCGGGCGAGCCACATGGCGAGCCGGTCGAGCGCGCCAGCGGGACCGGCCCCCGGAACCCGCAGCGCCGGCCCGCGGGCGTAGCCGACCGCGCCGAGCCGCTCGAAATAGGCCCGCAGCCGGAAATCGTAGGCGCCGGGCTCGACCGGCCCGCCGGGCGGCGACAGCCGGGCATAGACCCGGATGCGCGTCCCGGGCCGCGGCGCCCCGGCCCGGTCGGCGGCCAGAAGCGTGACGCGGATCCGCTCGGGCGTCGCGCCCGGATCGAGGCCATAGACGATTACGCGGTCGAGCAGGACCCGTGGCGCGCCGGAGGCCGAGCGCGAGAGCGCCCGCACGCGCCCCTCGACGGTTTCCTGCACAGGACCAGAGAGCGCCGGCGCTGCGGCCCGGTGCGCCGAGAGGACAGCCAGCGAAAAGCCGGCGCCAAAGGCCGTCAGCGCCAGGGCGAGGCCAAGCGCCGCGAGCCCCGTCCGCCGCGCGAGCCCCGAAACCAGCGCCGCCAAGGGCAGGGCTACCAGCCCGCACCACGCCGGGTCGGGCTCGCGGTCGAGCGCGAAGTAAAGCCAGACGCCCGCCCCCATCAGAACCGGCAGCCAGAGCACAGCCCGGCGGCCGTCGGCGGCCCACAGAGCGGCCCAGTCGATCCGCCCCCCGACCTTGTGCCCCGCTTTCACCTGCCCCATAAAGGCCCCGGCCGATCCAACCCCGTCGCGGCCCATAAGCGGCCGATCGCGTTAACCCAGCGTTAAGCACGAGAGAATGAGCGCAGAGGTCGTCACACGCTTCGCCCCCTCTCCCACCGGGTTCCTGCACATCGGGGGCGCGCGGACCGCGCTCTTCAACTGGCTCTTCGCC
>JBEPXW010000230.1:0-4153 GCA_041641715.1 Pseudomonadota bacterium | reverse complement strand
GCTCTTCCGATCTCGAGGCCATGGGCGGCGCCTTCTGCCTCTGCGCCATGGCCGTGCCCGAGGCGCGACTCGAGGCGGTCATGACACAGATCAATGCGCGGCCCGAGGTGGCGCACAATTATGAGCGCACGCACCGGCTCAACATGTGGTTCGTGCTCGCCACCGAGATGCCCGAGGGCATCGAGCGCGCGGCACGGGCGATCGAGGCTGAGACGGGGCTGACCGTGTTCCGGTTCCCCAAGCTGCGGGAATTCTTCATCGGCTTCAGGGTGGCGGCATGACGCTCGACGCGACCGACCGCAGGATCATCGAGGCGACGCAGGCGGGGCTGCCGTTGGTGACCGAGCCTTATGCCGAGGTCGCGGCGGCCGTCGGGGTCGCCGAGGAAGAGGTCATCGACCGCATGGCGGCGATGATGGCGCGGGGCGTCATCCGCCGGATCGGCGCCGCGCCGAACCACTATGCCTTTGGCATGACGGCGAATGGCATGACCGTCTGGGACGTGGCCGACGAGATGGCCGAGGAGCTCGGCCGCGAGGTCGGGGCGCTGGACTTCGTCTCGCACTGCTATCTCAGGCCCCGGGCGCTGCCCATGTGGCCCTACAACCTCTTCGCCATGGTCCATGGCCGCGACCGCGGCGAGGTCGAGGCCAAGCGTGCTGAGATCGGCAGGCTGCTCGGTCCCTGCTGCAGCCGCTCGGACGTTCTCTACTCGACCCGCATCCTGAAGAAGACCGGGCTCAGGCTCGCCGCCAAAGGAGGCAGCTGATGTTCCGCCTCTCGCATTACATGCGCCAGCTCGTCGCGCCGACGCCGGTGCGGGTCCGTAACGGCCCGGTCCGGCCGGTGGTGATCTGGAATCTGACGCGGCGCTGCAACCTGCGCTGCCGGCACTGCTACACCAGCTCGGCGGACGTCGAGTTCCCCGGCGAGCTGACCCACGAGCAGGCGATGGGCGTGCTCGAGGACCTCGGCGGCTTCGGCATCCCGGCGCTGATCCTCTCCGGCGGCGAGCCTCTGGCGCGGCGGGACCTCTTCGAGATCGCGGCACGGGCGCGCGAGATGGGCATGTACCTCGCGCTCTCGACAAACGGCACGCGGGTGGTCGGCGAGATGGCCGACCGGGTGCGCGACATCGGCTTCGATTATGTCGGCATCAGCCTCGACGGCATCGGCGCCACGAACGACTGGTTCCGCGGCCAGACGGGCGCGTTCGACGCCGCCGTCGCGGGGATCCGCGCCTGCAAGGCGCGCGGCATCAAGGTCGGGGTGCGGTTCACCATCACCGCCGACAACGCGCACCAGCTCCCGGAGCTGCTCGCCTTCATCGACGGCGAGGGCGTCGACAAGTTCTACCTCTCGCACCTCGTCTATGCGGGGCGCGGCGACAAGCACCGCGGCGAGGACACCGAGTGGAGCCATTCCCGGCAGGCGATGGACCTGCTTCTCGAGCGCGCCTGGGTCGCCGCCGCCGAGGGGATGCCGCTCGAGATCGTCACCGGCAACAACGATGCCGACGCGGTCTACTTCCTGCGCTGGGCCGAGCGGCTGTTCCCCAAGCGCAAAGTGGACCATGTGCGGGCCCATCTGGAGGCCTGGGGCGGCAATTCATCCGGCGTCGGCGTCGCCAATATCGATCCGCAGGGCGAGGTCCACCCCGACACCTACTGGTCGAGCTACAGCGTCGGCAACGTCAAGGAGACGCCCTTCTCGGAGCTCTGGACCGGCGACGACCCGATGCTGGCCGAGCTCCGTCGCCGGCCGCGGCCGCTCAAGGGCCGTTGCGGCCTCTGCGCCTACAAGGCGGTCTGCGGCGGCAACACCCGGATCCGCGCGCTGCAGCTCACCGGCGACCCGTGGGCCGAGGACCCGGCCTGCTATCTTGACGACCGAGAGATCGGCCTGCCGGAGAATGTCGAGCGCCTCACCGTCCGGCCCTTCCGAGGCAAGCGCCATGATCCGGCTCATCGCTTCCGCTAGCCTCGGCCTGTTGCTGGCCGCCCCGGCGCTCGCCGGCCCGGCCGCGCTCTACGCCGAGAACTGCGCGGCCTGCCACGGCGCCGACCGCCTCGGCGCCACCGGCCCCGCGCTCATACCCGAAAGCCTGAACCGGCTGCGCGGGCCGGCGCTCGTGGAGGTAATCGCCGAGGGCCGCACCGCGACGCAGATGCCGGGCTTCGCGGGCACCCTCACGCAGGCCGAGATCGCCGCGCTGGCCGAGCACCTGCGGACGCCGCTGGCGGAACCCCCCTCCTGGGGGCCGGCCGAGATCGCCGCCAGCGTGAGCCGGAACCCGGAGTACGTTCCTGCGGCCGCGCCGGTCTACGAGGCGGATCCGATGAACCTCTTCCTCGTGGTGGAGACTGGCGATCACCATGTCAGCGTGCTCGACGGCGACCGCTTCGACGTGATCGACCGCTTCCCGACGCCCTTTGCCGTGCATGGCGGGCCGAAGTTCACGCCCGACGGCCGTTACGTCTTCATCATGTCGCGCGATGGCTGGGTCCAGAAATACGACCTCTGGAGCCTTTCCGAGGTCGGCCGCGTGCGGGCCGGGCTCAACAGCCGCAACATCGCCATCTCGAAGGACGGAAAACACGTTGCGGTGGCCAATTACCTGCCGAGGACGCTGACGATCCTCTCCGCCGCGGACCTCTCGGTCGAGCGGATCTTCGAGGTGAAGGGCCGACGCGGGACGCCGTCGCGCGTCTCGGCGGTCTACCAGGCGCCGACGCGGGACAGCTTCATCCTCGCGCTCAAGGATGTGCCCGAGATCTGGGAGATCGCCACCGACCCGGACGCGCCGCCGGTCTACGAAGGCTTCGTGCATTCGCGCGAAAAGGGGATGGTGGAGGGCCTCGCCTCGTCCGAGGGTCTTTTCGCCCGGCGCCGCATCCTCGTCTCCGAGCCGCTCGACGACTTCTTCTTCGACCCGGACTACCGCAACCTGATCGGCGCGGCGCGGGGCAGTGACCGAGGCGTCGTCGTCAACCTCAATGTCGGGCGCGAGATCGCCGCCTTCCCTTTGCCCGGCATGCCGCATCTTGGCTCCGGCATCAGCTGGATGCAGGGCGGCCGGCGCGTCATGGCGACGCCGCACCTGAAGGAGCCGCGGCTCTCCATGATCGACATGGACGACTGGGAGGTGGTCGCCCGGATCGACATGCTCGGACCCGGCTTCTTTCTCCGTAGCCACGAGAACTCGCGTTATGCCTGGGCCGACGTTTTCTTCGGCCCGAACCGCGACGTGATGCACGTCATCGACAAGGAGACGCTGGAGATCGTAAGGACGCTGCGCCCCGCACCGGGCAAGACCGTGGCCCACGTCGAGTTCGACCGAGCGGGGCGTCATGCCCTCGTCTCGGTCTGGGAGGACGAGGGCGCGGTCATTGTCTACGACGCCGAAACGCTCGAGGAGGTCAAGCGGCTGCCGATGCGCAAGCCCTCCGGCAAGTACAACGTCTGGAACAAGATTACCTTCTCGGACGGCACGAGCCACTGATCGTAGCGCGCCGCTCAGCCGCTCATGAGGCGCGGCACCAGGAGCGCGAGGGCAGGGAAGGCCAGGATCAGGGTCACGCGCAGGATCTCGGAGGCGAAGAAGGGGACCACGCCGCGGAAGGTTTCGCGCATGGGGGTGCCGCGGGCGAGCGCGTTGATGATGAACACGTTGAGACCCACGGGGGGCGTGATCAGGCCGAGCTCGACGACGACGACCGCGAGGATCCCGAACCAGATCTTCAGCTCTTCCGCGCCCATGCCGAAGACGGCGGTCTCGGCCGTTGCGAAGGCGCCGCCGTTCAGGTCCACGAGCGTCGGCCAGAAGAACGGCACGACAACGAGGATCATTGCGAGGCTCTCCATGAAGCAGCCGAGCAGGATCAGCAGGACGAGCATGAGGATCAGCACGACCCAGGGGTCGAAGCCAGTGGTCGCCGCCCACTCGGCCATCGCGGCGGGCAGATTGGCGCGGGTGAAGAAGCCCTTGAGGACCTCGGCGCCGAACAGGATGAAGTAGATCATCCCCGCGGTGACCGCCGTGTCGAGGAGCGAGTCCTTGAGTTTGGCCGGCGTCAGCCCGTCGCCGACGAGGTTGAGCGCGAGGCCGTAGACGAGGATCAGCATGACGCCGACGGCCGCCGCCGGCGTCGGC
>JBEPXW010000229.1:0-2500 GCA_041641715.1 Pseudomonadota bacterium | reverse complement strand
GATGCCCGGCCGAATGGGGACGGCGCGCATGTGATCGTTCTCGGCAACGAGAAGGGCGGGTCGGGCAAGTCGACCACGGCCATGCAGATCTTCGTCGCCCTGGCCCGCGCCGGCTACCCGGTCGGGGCGCTCGACCTCGATCCCCGACAGCAGAGCTTCTTCCGCTACCTAGACAACCGCGAAGCGCATGGCGAGCGGATCGGCACCCCGCTCCGAATGCCACGCCGGATCCGTTTGACGCCGAGCCGAGCGCCGATGCGCGAGGAGGCGGCGGCGGAGGACCGGGCGGCCCTCGCCGGCGCGCTCGCGGATCTCTCCGGCGATTGCGCCTTCGTGGTCATCGACACCCCGGGCGCCGTGACGCCGCTCTCGGAGGCGGCGCACAGCGCGGCCGACACGCTGATAACGCCGATCAACGACAGCCTGATCGATTTCGATCTGCTCGGCCGCGTCGACCCCGCGTCCGGCCGGGTGGTCGGCCCCTCGGTCTATTCCGAGATGGTCTGGAAGGCGCGCCAGCGCCGTGCGGCGGAAGGACGCCAGCCGCTTGACTGGGTGGTGATGCGCAACCGCCTATCGACGCTCGATTCGCACAACCGGCGCCGGGTCGGCACGGTGATGGAGGACCTCGCCCGACGCATCGGCTTCCGCATCGTGCCCGGTTTCTCCGAACGGGTCATCTTTCGCGAACTTTTTCTCAACGGACTTACGCTACTCGACCTCAAGCAGGACGGGCCCGTCACCATCACCATGAGCCACGTCGCGGCGCGCCAGGAGGTGCGCGAGATGATGCGCTCGCTCAATCTTCCGGGTGTCGGGCAGGTCGCCTGAAGAAGGGCACTGACGGCATACGGTATCTCCGCGCGTTCACCGGATCCGGCTTCAGGAAGGGCAAGAGGTTATGCGCATAGCGATGATCGGCACCGGCTATGTAGGCCTCGTGTCCGGGGTCTGCTTCTCGGACTTCGGGCACGAGGTCGTCTGCGTCGACAGCAACGCCGAGAAGATCGAGCGGCTGAACCGGGGGGAGGTGCCGATCTACGAGCCCGGCCTCGACCGGATCATGCAGAAGAACATCGAGGCGGGGAGGCTCACCTTCACGGGCGACCTCGCGGCCGCGATGAAGGGGGCGGAGGCGGTCTTCATCGCCGTCGGCACGCCGGCGCGGCGCGGCGACGGCCATGCGGACCTGTCCTACGTCTTCGCCGCGGCCGAGGAGGTGGCGGCGCATATCGAGGACTACGTGGTGGTTGTCACCAAGTCGACCGTGCCGGTCGGCACCAACCGCGAGGTCAAGCGCCGCATCCTGGCGGCGCGCCCGGACGCCGATTTCGACGTTGCCTCCAACCCGGAGTTTCTGCGCGAGGGCTCGGCAATCGAGGACTTCATGCGCCCCGACCGGATCGTCGTCGGCGTCGAGACCGGGCGCGCGGCGGAGGTGCTCTCCGAGATCTACCGTCCGCTCTTCCTGCGAGAGACGCCGATCGTTCAGACAGGCCTCGAGTCGGCGGAGATGATCAAGTACGCTGCTAACGCCTTCCTCGCCGTGAAGATCACCTTCATCAACGAGATCGCCGACCTCTGCGAGCGCGCCGGCGCGGACGTGCAGGAGGTGGCGAAGGGCATGGGCCTCGACGGTCGCATCGGCGGCAAGTTCCTGCATGCCGGCCCCGGCTACGGTGGCTCGTGCTTCCCGAAGGACACGCTGGCGCTCATGCGCACCGCCGAGCAGCACGCGAGTCCGCTCCGCATCGTCTCCACCGTGGTCGAGGTCAACGACGCCCGGAAGCACGCAATGGCCGAGAAGGTCATCGCCGCGGCCGGGGGCTCGGTGGCCGGCAAGCGCATCGCGGTGCTGGGCGTGACGTTCAAGCCGAACACGGATGACATGCGCGAAGCACCAAGCCTGGTCATCGTGCCGGCGCTGCGCGAGGCGGGGGCCGAGATCGTCCTCTGCGACCCGCAGGGCCGCAAGGAGGGCGAGGCGGCGCTCGGACAGGCCGAGTGGATTGACGACCCCTACCGCGCGGCGGCCGGCGCCGACATCCTGGTGCTCATCACCGAGTGGAACGAATTCCGCGCGCTCGATCTCGGCCGCCTGCGCCAATCCATGCGCGGAGAGCTGCTGGTCGATCTCCGCAACATCTACGTGCCGACGGAGGCGCGGGAGGCCGGCCTGATCTACGTCTCGATCGGCCGCGGCTGAGCGGCCCGCACCGGGCCGCCGCTCTTGGCTCAGGTATCCGGGGAGAGAGTCACGCAGTCGCGCCCGGCCGCGCGCAGCGTCTGGCAGGCCCGGCTGGCATAGGACGGCGCCAGCCCAAGGAAGCGCACCCGGTAGACCGGCGCGCCCGCGCGGCCCCGGACGACGTCGATCGCCGGGGCCGCGTCGGCAAGCGTCTCTACCTCGCCCAGGGTGACCTCGGCCACCCGGGCGACCGCGGTGGCGCGGTCCTCGTACTGCCCGAGCTCGATGGCCCATTCGGGCCGCGGCTCCGGG
>JBEPXW010000228.1:0-4164 GCA_041641715.1 Pseudomonadota bacterium | reverse complement strand
GCCGGTAGGTCAGCTCGACCACTCCGCGCTCGAGGCCGCGCGGCCCGACGGTAATACGCCAGGGCAGGCCGACGAGTTCCATTGTGGCGAACTTCGCGCCGGCGCGCTCGTCACCATCGTGGTAAAGCACGTCGAGGCCGGCGCCCTGCAGCTCGGCGTAAATCTTTTCGCAGGCCGCGTCGGCGACCTCCTCGCCCTGTTTGAGGTTCACGAGGCCCACATGGAACGGCGTCACGCTCTCGGGCCAGACGATGCCCTTTTCGTCGTGGCTCGCCTCGATGATGGCGCCGACGAGCCGGCTGACGCCGATGCCGTAGCTGCCGCCATGGACCGGGACCTTGTCGCCCTCGGGTGTGGTGACCGTGGCATCCATGGCCTCGGAGTATTTGGTGCCGAAGTAGAAAATGTGGCCGACCTCGATGCCGCGCGCGACGATCCGGTGCGCCTCGGGCACCTGTTCCCTGAACAGCGCCTCGTCATGCGTGTCGTCGGTGCGGGCGTAGTAGCTCATCCACTCGTCGCAGATGGACTCGATCTGCTCCTTGTCACCGTAGTCGACGTTGCGGCCGTCGAAGGTGAGGTCGAGGAGGCGGCTGTCGAGATGCACCTCCGTTTCGCCGGTTTCGGCCATGATGAGGAACTCGTGGGCGTAGTCGCCGCCGATCGGGCCGCTCTCGGCGCGCATCGGGACCGCCTTCAGTCCCATGCGCTGGAAGGTGCGGAGATAAGCGACCATCATCTGCCGGTAGCTGTGCAGCGAGGACTCGCGGTCGATGTCGAAGGAGTAGGCGTCCTTCATCAGGAACTCGCGCCCGCGCATGACGCCGAAGCGGGGGCGCACCTCGTCGCGGAACTTCCACTGGATGTGGTAGAGGTTGCGCGGCACGTCGCGGTACGAGCCGCAATAGGCGCGGAAGATCTCGGTGATCTGCTCCTCGTTGGTGGGGCCGTAGAGCATGTCGCGCTCGTGCCGGTCCTTGATGCGCAGCATCTCGGGGCCGTAATCGTCGTAGCGACCGCTCTCGCGCCAGAGGTCGGCGGGCTGGATGGTGGGCATCAGCATCGGGATGGCGCCGGCGCGCTGCTGCTCCTCGTGCACGATCTGCTCGATCCGGCGCAGCACCTTGTAGCCGAGCGGAAGCCAGGAGTAGATGCCGGCCGTCGCCTGGCGGACCATGCCGGCGCGCAGCATCAGGCGATGCGAGACGATCTGGGCCTCAGCGGGCGTCTCCTTGAGGGTCGGCAGGAAGTAGCGGGTCAGGCGCATCCTCGTCCTCGCTCGCTCGGGTGAGAGACGGCCACCCGTGTAGGCGCTATGCGCGGTGAGGGCAAGCGGCTGAGACCGGCTGCCGATTCCCGCGCCGGAAGAGGCTTGCGGCCGTGATTCTCTTTTTGTGCTAGGTGACAAACGCGGCGACATGCGTTATGCATCCCCGCACAAGAAGCCAGAAAGCCACGTGTTTTCGGCTCAAGTCTGGGGGAGGAGGCGACCTGCAAACGGCAGGTCGTTTCTTTTTTTGCGGTGCCGGAAAAACCTGCGTGGTCAGCCCTGTGCGCTCCGCAGCTCGCCCGCAACTCCCAGTTCGTCGGTCAGGGATTTGACGCGCTTCTCCACTTCCTCACCCGCGAGCTCCGCGGCCGGGCCCTCGAGAACGACGTCGAGCCGCCCGGCGGCGCGCACGGCACGACAGAACGGAAGCATGCCCGGCATTGCGCCGGAGAGCGTCGCGCCGAGCCGGAACACCAGCCCGTAGCGGACGGCCCGATCGCGCATTTCGCCGTCGATCAGCGCCATCAGCCGGGATTCCACGATCCTGCGCCGGCCGCGCTTGTGCCGCGTAGCGAGCGCAATGGCGAGGAAGATGCGGCCGGCGTGGCCGATCTCGGTCAGGGTCGCGCGCGTGGCGGTCTCCCAGCTCCCCGTTACCCGGTAGTCCGGATGGGTCCGCCAATTCACGTCGACGAGCCGCGCGGCCGCTTCCACCAGCCGGTCCTCCGCCGCGTCGCGCGGAGGCAGCACGGACTTGGCCCAGCCGGCGAGTTCCGCACCGAAGCCCGGCGCACGCGCGGCCAGCTCTTCCAGGGACTCGCAGGCGGCGATCAGCGGGTCGCGGTTGCGGATCGGCCAGGCCAGGTGATCGAGGCAGATCCCCTCGCGCAGGCCAAAGGCGGAGAAGCGGACCTCGCCGGGGCCGAGGGCCTCGAGCAGGTGCGCCAGCAGTCGCCCCGCCATCGGCAGCAGGGGCGCACGATCCTCCGAGATGCCCCGCATGCGTCTGAGTTTGGCGGGGCGCATCCGCGCCATCCAATCGGCCAGGTCGTGCGTCTCGGCGGTCGAGAGCACGTACTCGTGCAGCACCTTGAGGGGATATTCGACGCGCTCCATCTGTGCCCGCGCCAGTGAGCGCCACGCGCCGCCCACGAGGTATAGCCGCCCGTCGCCGACATGGAACCGCCCGGCGAGCTCGGCGAGCCGCGCGGCGATCTCGGCGTCGGAAAGGCCGTCCGGCGCGGCGCTCATCAGCCGTAGCGGGCCGAGCGGGGCGCTGACCCCCTGCCCCACCCGGCCGCCGCCGACGCGGCAGAGCTCGAGGGACGCGCCGCCCAGGTCCACCACGACGCCCTCCGCGGACGGGTTTCCGAACAGAACCCCCTGTGCGGCCAGCCGTGCCTCGTCGGCGCCGCTGGCGATCTCGACCCGGATCCCGGTCTGCCGCTCGATCTCGTCGCAGAAATCCCGCCCGTCGGCGGCCTCGCGCACCGCCGCCGTGGCGACCGCAGCGAGCGCACCGACATTCAGCCCGGCGGCGATCGCGGCGAAGCGGCGCAACGCCCCGATGGCCCGGGCCCGACCGGACGGATCGAGCGTTCCGTTCTCGGCCAGGCGCGCGCCGAGCCGGCACATGACCTTCTCGTTGAAGAGCTGCGCCGGGCTGCGGCTGCCGCCCTCGAAGACGACCATGCGCACCGAGTTCGAGCCGACATCGATCACGCCGATGCGCTCGGCCGGGTGATCGATGCCGGGAAAGGAGCGCGTGCGCCCGCCGAAGAGATCCTTCTGCCACGCTTCGGCGCCGAGCCCGGGGTCGGCACGCACATCCGGCGCGTTGCCTGCTGGCCCTGCCAGTGGAGCCTCCCTCTACGCCGCCGTCAGGTCGCCCCGCGTGAGCCGGGGTGCATCAGCCGCCCCGCTGCGGCCACGTCCCGAGAGGGAGGGATACTTCATGAAGAATTCGTGGCAACTGAAAAGTTCCTCGCCCTCGGCCCCGCCGGCGCGGACGTAAGAGCCGTCGGGCATCAGCACCCAGCTCTGCGCCTCGTCGCGGAGGTTCGCGGCCATGATCTGGTCGAGGATCTGGGCGTGGACCGTGGGGTTGTCGATCTCGACCAGCGTCTCGACGCGGCGGTTGAGGTTGCGGTCCATCCAGTCGGCCGACGAGATGAACACGCGCGCCTCGCGCGAGGGCAGCCCGTGCCCGTTGCCGAAGCAAACGATGCGGCTGTGCTCGAGGAAACGGCCGACGATGGACTTCACGCGGACGTTCTCCGAGAGGCCGGGCACGCCCGGCCTGAGGCCGCAAATGCCGCGAACCGACATGTCGATCCGCACGCCGTCCTGCGAGGCGCGGTAGAGCGCGTCGACCACGTCGGCCTCGATCAGGTTGTTCAGCTTCACCCAGACCTGCGCGGGCCGCCCGGCGCGGGCATGGGCGGCCTCGGCCTCGAGCAGCTCGAGGATCGTCTTCTTCAGCGTCAGCGGCGCGACCTGAACCTTCTCCAGCCCCTGCGGCTCGGCATAGCCGGTGATGAAGTTGAAGATCTTGGCGGCGTCGCGGGCGTGCTCCGGCGAGCAGGTGAAGAGCGCGAGGTCCGTGTAGATCTTCGCCGTCACCGGGTGGTAGTTGCCAGTGCCGAAATGCGAGTAGGTCACCAGCTCGCCGCCCTCGCGCCGGACCACGGTGGTGATCTTGGCGTGGGTCTTGAGGTCCATGAAGCCGAACACCACCTGCGCCCCGGCGCGCTCGAGCTGGCGGGCGAGGCGGATGTTCGTTGCCTCGTCGAAGCGGGCCTTGAGCTCGACGAGGGCCGTGACCGACTTGCCCTCCTCGGCGGCCTCGCAGAGCGCCTGCACGATGGGGCTGTCCTTCGTGGTGCGGTAGAGCG
>JBEPXW010000227.1:0-4169 GCA_041641715.1 Pseudomonadota bacterium | reverse complement strand
CAGCTCGGCCTCGCGGAGCCGCGCCTCGCAGTGCTTCCTCAGCGCATCGCCGCGCTCGTAGAGCGCGATCGACTGCTCGAGCGGCACGTCGCCCTTCTCGAGCTGGTCGACGATCTCGCTCAGCGCCTCGAGCGCCTCCTCGAAACTCATCTCCTCGATCGCCTTCTCGTTCATGCGCGCACCTCCGCATGGGCGACCAGCGCATCGAGATGCGCCGCGACCGATTCCGCCAGCCCGTCGAGGTCATAGCCCCCCTCGAGCGTCGAGACCACCCGCCCCTCGCAGCACTCGGCGGCCAGCCGGCAGATCTCGCCCGTCACCCAGCCGAAGTCCTCCGCGGTCCAGTTCAGGTTGGCCAGCGGGTCGTCGCGGTGCGCGTCGAATCCGGCCGAGACCATGATGAGGTCCGGCCGGAAGTCGCGCAGGTGCGGGAAAAGGGTTTCCTCGTAGGCCCCGCGCATCTCGTCGCCGCCGCTCATCGGCGCGAGAGGCGCGTTGAAAATGTTGCCGACGCCGGTCTCCTGCGCCGCGCCGGTGCCGGGGAAGAGCGGCATCTGGTGCGACGAGGCGAACAGCACGCGCGGGTCGGACCAGAAGATGTCCTGGGTGCCGTTGCCGTGATGGACGTCGAAGTCGACGATCGCGACCCGCTCGAGCCCCAGCGCCGCCAGCGCGTGATGCGCGCCGATGGCGACGTTGTTGAACAGGCAGAAGCCCATGGCCCGCTCGCGCTCGGCATGGTGGCCGCAGGGGCGCACGGCGCAGAAGGCGGCCCTGTGCCGGCCGCCCACGACCGCCTCCACCGCCGCGACGTTCGCGCCGGCGGCGTGGCGTGCGGCCTCGAGGCTGTCGGGGCACATGTAGGTGTCCGGATCGAGGCTCACCCAGCCCTCGGCCGGGGCGCGGGCCTTGACCATTTCGACGTAGTCAGCCTCGTGGGCGCGGCCGATCTCCTCGTCCGAGGCGGCCGGCGCCTCGGCGCGCGGCAGGGCGGCGTAGGCCTCGCCCGCCAGCACGCGGTCGACCGTCTCGATCCGGGCCACCCGCTCCGGGTGGCCGGGCGGCGTGGCGTGGCGGTGGCTCGACGGGTGGGTGAGGATCAGCACGGACATGAGCCGGACATTAGACCGGATGATCGGGGCAGGTAAACGGGGGAGACATGCGTACGAGTTCGGACAGTACGAGACCTTCGAGCCCTCTACCCTCCTCGCAATTGTGAGATAAACTGATATGATCTCAACATTGGACGCAATCAGCGCAGGATAGGACCGCAGATGGCTCTTTGTGCGGTATGTAAGAATGAAGTAGATGGACAAACTAGAACTTGCATCGCTCAGTCCGGCGTCAGCATGTAGCCCGAGCCTCGCACCGTCTGGAGATAGCGCGGCGCCTTCGGGTCGACCTCGATCTTGCGCCTCAGCCGCGTGATCTGCACGTCGACCGCGCGCTCCTGCACCTCGCCGGCCGCGCTGCCGAGCTCGGCGGCCAGCCGCGCCCGGCTCACCGGCTGGTTGGGCTGGCGCGAGAAGACGCGCATCAGGGCCTGCTCGGTCGTCGTCAGCCGCACCACCTCGTCGCCGCGCTTCAGCTCGCCGCGCAGGATGTCGAACTGCGCCTCGCCCAGCATCAGCGTCTTCGGGGCCGCCTCGGGCCTGGGCGGCGGGGCGGCGCGGCGCAGTATGGCGGCGATGCGCAGGAGAAGCTCGCGCGGCTCGAAGGGCTTGGCCAGATAGTCGTCGGCGCCCGCCTCGAGCCCCTCGATCCGGTCGCCGGTCTCGCCGCGCGCGGTCAGGAGCAGGATCGGCGCCGCGATCTCGCCGCGCAGCCGGCGCGTCAGCGCGAAGCCGTCCTCGCCCGGCATCATCACGTCGACCACGAGCAGGTCGAAGCTGAGGCTCTCGAGCAGCCGCGAGGCGTGCGCCGCGTCGCGGGCCGTCGTCACCAGGTAGCCGCTGCGCGAGAGGAACCGCTTGAGCAGGTCGCGGATCCGGGCGTCGTCGTCCACGACGAGGATGTGAGCCGCGGCCTCGGCTCCCTCGTTCGAGGCGTCGTTCGCGCCGTCGTTCACGGCGCCTCCTGCCGGATCAGCGCGAGGATGGACTCGCGCTCGGACTCGTTGATCATGCGCTCGAGCACGGCGCGGAAGCCGGCCACCGCCTCCGGTCCCGCCTCGGAATAGGCGCGCCTCAGCCGCGCCCGCTGCGGCGCCGAGAGCCGGCGCTCGAGCGCGTCGCCCGTCTCGGTCAGCCTGAGGTGCCGCTGGCGCCGGTCCACCGTGCCGGGCGTGCTCGCCACCAGCCCGTCGGCGATCAGCTGGCGCAGAACCCGGTTCAGAGACTGCTTGGTGACGCCGAGGATCTCGAGGAGCCCCGCGATCGTGATGCCCGGGCGGCGCTTGATGAAGTGGATGGCGCGGTGGTGGGCGCGGCCGTAGCCAAGCTCCTCCAGCACCGCGTCCGGGTCGCCGGTGAAGTCGCGATAGGCGAAGAACAGGAGCTCGATCCCCTGCCGGAGCTGCTCGTCGGTCAGGAACAGAAGCTGGTCCGATCGGTTCAGCATGGGCGTTCCCGGAGTTTGCCGGTTGTCCGTCGATAGCCGCATCTCGCGCTCCCCGCCCCGTCCATGTCGCGGCGCGAGTCACCCGCGCCGGCGGTAAAATAATTATGTCAGCCTTATTGACTGATTGGAAGCCCGATGTTAGCAAGCCTCGCGGGGGCGGCTCAGATTGTGTCGGCCAGAATCCCCCTCGCGCAAGATAAGGTCCCGCGCCCCGTGCCCCGCGCACGGGGTTCGCTTGAAGAGGGAGAGGGCCCATGTCGGCTGCCAGCGCCTATGACGACCGCGACGGCTACATCTGGTTCGACGGCAGCCTGGTGGAGTGGCGCTCGGCCAAGGTGCACGTCCTGACCCATGCGCTGCACTATGCGAGCTCGGTCTTCGAGGGCGAGCGCGCCTATGGCGGGCGCATCTTCAGGTCCGAGGAGCATTCGCGGCGCCTGCTCGCCTCCGGCATGGCGGTGGACATCCCGATCCCCTACACCGTGGACGAGATCGAGAAGGCCAAGGCCGACACCATGCGCGCCAACGGCCTCAATGACGCCTACGTGCGCGTCGTCTGCTGGCGCGGCTCGGGCCTCGACATGGGCGTGGCGTCCGCGCGCAACCCGATCCACATGGCGGTGGCGACCTGGGAGTGGGGCGCCTATTACGGCGATGCCAAGATGTCGGGCGCCAAGCTCGACATCTCGGAGTGGAAGCGCCCCTCCCCGGAGACCATCCCCTGCCACGCCAAGGCGAGCGGCCTTTACATGATCTGCACCATGTCGAAGCACGCGGCCGAGGCCAAGGGCTGCTCCGACGCGCTGATGATGGACTACCGCGGCTACGTCGCCGAGGCGACGGGCGCCAACGTGTTCTTCGTGAGGAACGGCACGGTGCACACGCCAACGCCCGACTGCTTCCTGAACGGGCTGACCCGCCAGACCGTGATTGGGATTCTCAGGGACAAGGGCGTCGAGGTGGTCGAGCGCCACATCATGCCCGACGAGCTCGAGGGCTTCGAGCAGTGCTTCCTCACCGGCACCGCTGCGGAGGTCACGCCGGTCGGCGAGATCGGCCCCTTCAACTTCGAGGTCGGCGCGCTCACCCGCGACGTCGCCACCACCTACGAGCAGCTCGTCCGCGGCAACCATTGATCTCCGGCGGGGCGAACCCCGCCCTCCTCGCCAGGGGCGCGCACCCATTGCGCGGACATCTCAATTGTGTCCGGAATTTGGCAATTTTCGAAAGTCTTTCTAAATCAAGGGCTTGACTATGTCTCCACGCGTGGACAGCCGTGAGGGACCCGCCTTTGGCCGGCACGCGCCGTTACCGCCCCAGCCGCGCCACGACCGGCGCGCCGATGATCACCACGATCAGCCTGACGAGGTGGTGCGTCACCACATAGGCCAGGTCCGCCCCCGCCACGATGGCGAGGATCGCCATTTCGGACTGCCCGCCCGGGGCGAAGGCGAGGAACGCCTCGAGCGGCGGCGCCGCGCCGATGCCGATGACGATCTCGGCGAAGACCAGCGAGATGCCGGCCAGCAGCAGGCAGTAGCCGAGCGCCGACAGCACGTCGTGGCGCAGCTCGCGCATGGTCACCCCGGCATATTCCGACCCCGCCTGCA
>JBEPXW010000226.1:0-4187 GCA_041641715.1 Pseudomonadota bacterium | reverse complement strand
GAGGGCATGAAGGAGATGGCCGAGAAGTACCGCCAGGGCGGCGACCTCTACATGCCTGTGGAGGACGTCGCGAAGGCGGGGGAGTAGGCCAGTGATGGCGCCCGCGCCCGCGAACATTGGGGTGCCCCCGGCGGTGGCACCGGACGGGCCCCGGGGCGGCGGCCCGGACAGGCGCGCGCCCCGGGTCGCCGTCATCGGCGCCGGGGTCGCGGGCCTCTGCTGCGCTACCGAGCTGTCCGAGCGCGGCGTCCCGGTCAGTATCCACGAGCGCGGGCCGGGGCCGGGGCGGGACGGCGCCTCGTGGCTCGCGGGCGGCATGCTCGCGCCCTGGTGCGAGTGCGAGAGCGCCGAGGAGGAGGTTGTCCGCCTCGGCGCGGACGCCGCCGACTGGTGGGCCGCCCGGGTGCCGGGCGTCGAGCGCCACGGCACCCTCGTCCTGGCGCCCCCGCGCGACCGGGCCGAGCTCGACCGGTTCGGCCGCCGCACCGAGCGGTTCGAGCGCGTCGACGAGGCGCGCATCGGCGACCTTGAGCCGGACCTCGCGGGCCGCTTCCGTGCCGGGCTGTTTTTCGCCGAGGAGGCGCATATCGACCCTCGTGCGGCGCTGGAATCGCTTGCGGCGCAACTCGAGGAACACGGCGTAAGAATCTATTTCAACAATGAAACAGACGATCCGCCTGACGTCGATGTCGTCATCGACTGCCGCGGCTTCGCCGCCCGCGACGTGCTGCCGGAGCTGCGCGGCGTGCGCGGCGAGATGCTCTGCCTCCACACCACCGAGGTCACCCTCACACGCACGGTCCGGATGCTCCACCCCCGCGTGCCGGTCTATGTTGTCCCGCGCGGCGGCGGTCTCTACATGGTGGGTGCGACGATGATCGAGAGCGCCGCCGGGGGCCCGATCACCGCGCGCTCGGCGATGGAGTTGCTCGGCGCGGCCTACGCCCTCCACCCGGCCTTCGCCGAGGCAGAGATCGTCGAGACCGGCGCCGGCATTCGCCCGGCCTTCCCGGACAACCTGCCGCGCGTGGTGCGGCAAGGGGCGGCGCCGGGGTGGCGGATCCATGTGAACGGGCTCTACCGGCACGGCTTCCTGCTCGCGCCCGCGATGGCGAAGCGGGCGGCGGAGATGGTGCTAGGGGACACGGAGAATGCGGAGAAGAAACCCCATGCGGATTGAGGTGAACGGCGAGCCGCACGAGATCGAGGCCGCCTCGCTTGCGGAGGCGCTGGAGAAGCTCGGCCTCGCCGACGCGACCGTGGCAACCGCCCTCAACGGCGACTTCGTCCCGCGCGGCGAGCGCGACGGCACGCGCCTCAGCGAGGGCGACCGGATCGAGATCGTCGCGCCGATGAAGGGAGGCTGAGCATGGATTTCTACGGCGTCGAGACGCGCTCGCGCCTCCTGCTCGGGACGGCGCAGTATCCCTCGCCGGCCGTCATGGCCGACGCCGTGAAGGAGTCGGGGGCGGAGATCGTCACCGTCTCGCTCCGCCGGGAATCCGGCGCGCAGCGGGCGGGGCAGGACTTCTGGGCGCTGATCCGCGACCTCGGCGTGCGCGTGCTGCCCAACACCGCCGGCTGCCACACTGTGAAAGAGGCGGTGACGACGGCGCAGATGGCGCGCGAGGTGTTCGACACGAACTGGGTCAAGCTCGAGGTGATCGGCGAGGAGGACACGCAGCACCCGGACGTGATCGGCCTGGTCGAGGCGGCGCGGGTCCTGACCGACGAGGGCTTCGAGGTCTTCCCCTACACCACCGAGGACCTCGTCGCGGCCGAGCGCCTTCTCGAGGCCGGCTGCAAGGTCTTGATGCCCTGGGGATCGCCCATCGGCTCGGGGCAGGGGATCAACAACCCCTTCGGGCTGAAGGCCCTGCGGGCGCATTTCCCTGAGGTGCCGCTGGTGGTGGACGCCGGCCTCGGCGTGCCGTCGCACGCGGCGCGGGCGATGGAGATGGGCTACGACGCCGTTCTCCTGAACACCGCCGTCGCCAAGGCCGCCGACCCGGCCGCCATGGCCGCCGCCTTCGGCCGCGCCATCGAGGCCGGGCGCGCCGGATTCGAGGCCGGGCCGATGGAGCCGCGCGAGATGGCCGCGCCCTCGACCCCGGTCATGGGCAAGGCGAACCTGGCATGAGACCCGGCATGAAGCTCGACCCGTTCTATCCGATCGTGCCCGCCACGGACTGGCTCGACCGCTTGCTGCCGCTGGGCGTGCGGCTCGTCCAGCTCCGCGTGAAGGAGGCGGACGAGGCGCAGATCCGCGCCGAGGTGCGGCGCGCCCGCGACCTCTGCGCCGCGCATGGCTGCGTGCTTGTGGTCAACGACTACTGGCAGGCCGCCATCGACGAGGGCTGCGACTGGGTGCATCTCGGCCAGGGCGACCTCGACAGCGCCGACCTCGCCGCGATCCGCCGGGCCGGCATCCGTATCGGCACCTCGACCCATGACCATGCCGAGCTCGACCGGGCCCTCTCGATCGATCCGGACTACGTTGCCCTCGGCCCGGTCTACGAGACCACCCTGAAGAAGATGCCGTGGGACCCGCAGGGCCTCGAGCGGGTGACCGAATGGAAGCGCCTGATCGGCGACATCCCTCTCGTCGCCATCGGCGGGCTGACGGTGGAGCGCGCGACGCAGGTGCTGCGGGCGGGGGCGGACATCCTCTCGGTCGTCACCGACGTGGTCCGCCACGCCGAGCCCGAGGCCCGCGCCCGCGCCTGGATCGACGCCACGAGGGAGGCCGCATGAGCACGATCCCGAACGTTCTCTCGATCGCCGGCTCCGACCCCTCGGGCGGGGCGGGGATCCAGGCCGACCTCAAGACCTTCGCCGCCCACGGCACCTACGGTATGGCGGCGATCACCGCGCTGACGGCGCAGAACACGCGCGAGGTGACGGGCATCCAGTTCGCCGCGCCCGACTTCGTGGCAAAGCAGGTCGACACGGTCTTCGACGACGTGCGCGTCGACGCGGTGAAGATCGGCATGCTCGGGACCGCCGGGATCATCGAGGCGGTCGCTGCCGTGCTGGAGCAGCGCCGCCCGCACTGGGTCGTGGTCGACACCGTGATGGTGGCGAAGAGCGGTGCGCGGCTCCTCGAGGATGACGCCGTCGCCGCCCTGCGCGATCGCCTCCTGCCGCTGGCGGACATTATCACCCCGAACCTGCCCGAGGCCGGAGACCTCGTCGGCGAGGCCCCGATCGAGAGCCGCGAGGGCATGGCGGCGCTCGCCGCGCGGCTCGGCGGCATGGGGCCGCGTGTCGTGCTCTTGAAGGGCGGGCATCTCGGCAGCGAGGAGAGTCCCGACTACCTCGCCACCGCCGACGGCGGGCACTGGCTGGAGGGCGCCCGTATCGCAACCCGCAACACGCACGGCACCGGCTGCACGCTCTCCTCGGCCATCGCAGCGCGGCTGGCGCTGGGGCAGGGGCTGCTCCGGGCCGTGCGCGGCGCCAAGGAATACCTCACGGGCGCCATCTCTGCGGGGCGGGCGCTCGAGGTCGGCGGCGGTAGCGGCCCCGTGCATCATGGCTACGCCGAGGCCGGCTTCCGGCAGGAGGGCTGAGGCGCGCCGCCCTCAGAGCGCCAGCCGCGCCATCGCGCGCGCCAGCAGCATGGCGCCGCGCTCCACGTCCGCCCACTCGGTCCATTCCTCCGGCGCGTGGCTGATGCCGCGCACCGAGGGCACGAATATCAGCCCCGAGCGGGTGACGCCGGCGAAGGTCTGCGCGTCGTGGCCGCCGCCCGAGGGCATGGTCCGGTGCGCCAGGCCGAGCCGCGCGGCCTCGTCGCGCAGGAGGTCGCCGAGGCCCGGGTCTAGGGCGACCGGTGCCAGCCAGCTCTGCTCGCGGACCTCCGTGCCGAGGCCGTGGGCGTCGGCCGCGCGGCCGATCTCCGCGCGGCAGGCGTCGGCCAGCGCGCGCATGGCGGTCTCGTCCACGTCGCGGCCGATGATCGAGAACTCCGCCTCGCCCGCCACCGTGTGGGGGAAGTTGGGCCTCAGGGCCACCTTGCCGACCGTCAACTTGGCCTCGTCGGTGCCGGCGCGGGCGATGATGCCGTCGATGGCGTCGCCGAAGGCGGCCAGCCCGCGGAAGGCGTCGCGGCGCATGTCCATCGGGGTGCTCCCTGAGTGGTTCGCCTCGCCGCTCAGCGTCACGGTCCAGTTGAACACGCCCGA
>JBEPXW010000225.1:0-4172 GCA_041641715.1 Pseudomonadota bacterium | reverse complement strand
GCCAGCGGCGTCTCGGCGGGTCTCAACTCCTCGAGCTGGTGCTGGGCGAAGTAGCCGATGCGGAGCTTCGGCGACGCGCGGCGGCGGCCGGACATCGGCTCGAGCCGCCCGGCGATCAGCTTCGCCAGCGTCGACTTGCCCTGGCCGTTGGCGCCGAGGAGCGCGATGCGGTCGTCCTGGTCGATGCGCAGGGAGATCCGCGAGAGCACCGGGCGGCCGTCATAGCCGGCCCTGGCGTCCTCGAAGGTCATCAGCGGCGGCGCGAGTTCGCCCGGCTGGGGCAGGCGGATGGGCGGGACCGGGTGCTCGATGGCCGCGGCGATCGGCTCCATGCGCTCGAGCATCTTGAGGCGCGACTGGGCCTGGCGGGCCTTCGACGCCTTGTAGCGGAAACGGTCGACGAAGGCCTGAATGTGGGCGCGCTCCTTCTCCTGCTTCTTCGCCATCGCGGCCTGGAGGGCGAGCTTCTCGCGGCGCACGCGGTCGAACGTGTCGTAGCCGCCCGTGTAAAGGGTGAGGCGGCGGTCGTGCAGGTGCAGGATGTGGCCGACGGCGCGGTTCAGCAGGCCGCGGTCGTGGCTGATGACCAGCATTGTGTGCGGGTAGCGGGCGAGGAAGCCCTCGAGCCAGGTGGCGCCCTCGAGGTCGAGGTAGTTGGTCGGCTCGTCGAGGAGCAGGAGATCAGGGGCGGCGAAGAGGACGGCGGCCAGCGCCACGCGCATGCGCCAGCCGCCGGAGAACTCGCGGCTGGGCCGCGCCTGCGCCGCCTGATCGAAGCCGAGTCCGGCGAGGATGGAGGCGGCGCGGGCCTCGGCCGAGTGGGCCTCGATGTCCATGAGCCGCGTCTGGATCTCGGCGATGCGGTGCGGGTCGGTGGCGGTCTCGGCCTCGGCGAGGAGGCGGGCGCGCTCCTCGTCGGCCGCCAGCACGGTCTCGATGAGGGAGCGGTCGTCACCGGGGGCCTCCTGCGCCACGCCGCCGATGCGGGCGCGCGGGGGGAGCGCGATTTCGCCCGCGTCCGGGGAAAGCTCGCCGCGGATCAGACGGAAGAGCGTGGTCTTGCCGCTGCCGTTGCGCCCCACAAGCCCGACCCGCGCGCCGGGCGGGAGCTGCGCCGAGGCGCCCCGGAAGAGCGGCTGCCCGCCGAGGGCGAAGGTGAGGTCGCGGATCGTCAGCATGGGCTGCCGGTAGCAGAGGCCGGGCAGGGCGTCCAGCGGGGGCGCGCGGCTCCCTGCTGAGCGTCCAGATTTGGACAGGGGGTCAAGCGGTTGATTTCATTGAGAATGCGCCGTGGACGCATTTCATGGTTAACGGCGCCCGGGTGGAAATCGCGCCTTCCCGGCCCGGCCGGCGGGCGCGCTACCCGGCGGGCCGGCGCTCGAGGATGACGACGCAGTCATAGGTCATCACCGTCTCGCCGTGCTGGTTCACCATCACGTGGTGGAAGCCGGTGCGCCCGCGGTCGGTACGCGAGGCCGAGGGCGTGGAGCTCGTCACCTCGACCTTGACGCGTAGCGTGTCGCCGGGGCGGACGGGGCGGATCCAGCGCAGGTGCTCCATGCCGGGCGAGCCCATGGAGGCCTCGTTCCAGACGCCGGCGCCGTAGACCAGCTTGAAGGCGGTGAGAAGGGTGTGGAAGCCGCTCGCGATCAGGCCGCCATAGGGGGAGTCCTTCGCGCGCTCGGGGTCGACGTGGAAGTATTGCGGGTCCCAGTGGCGGGCGAAGTCGAGAATCTCGTCCTCGCTGAGCGTCCTGGCTTCGGTCTCGAAACGGTAGCCCACGGGCAGGTCGTCGAAATACATCTCATCCCTCGCGAAGGAAGTAGACGATGTCGAGCGGCGGGGCCTCGCCGGTCAGGCGCGTGAGCAGCGCGTGGACCTGCCCCCGGTGGTGCGTCTGGTGGTTGAAGAAATGGGTCAGGGCCGGGCCCATAACGAGCGTCGTCTCGCCCGGCGCGGTGAGCAGGCGGTAGGTGAACGCGGACGCGATTTGGTCCTCGGTCAGGCCGGCGGCGAAGGAGACAATGTCGTCGTCGAGGGCGCGGCGGGCGTCCCGAAGCTCGGCGCGGTCGTCGTGGGGGATCTCGTCGAGGCGGGCGTGGGGCGGGGCCTCGCCCCGGAAGCGCGCGAGCCAGAGCCGGTCGCTGACGACAAGGTGGTTCAGCGTGCCGTGGATTGAGCCGAAGAAGGCGCCGAGGTCGGCGCGGTAGTCCGCCTCCGGCAGCGCCCCGGCGGCGGCGTAGAGCCGCCGGTTGGCCCAGGCGTTGTAGGCCGCCATCATCTCGAAATGCGCTTTCATCCCCGCGCCCCCCATGCTATCCGGCGCCCGCAATTTCCGGCGGCGCGCGCCCCCGCGTGCCCCGATCCAGTGAAAACCGAGAGGGACACGCGAGACATGGCCGTAACCCGCACGCTGTCGATCATCAAGCCCGACGCCACCCAGCGCAACCTGACCGGCGCGATCAACGCGAAGCTCGAGGAGGCGGGGCTCAGGATTGTGGCGCAGAAGCGCATCCGCATGAGGAAGGCCGACGCCGAGAAGTTCTACGAGATCCACGCCGGGCGGCCCTTCTACGAGGAGCTGACCGCCTTCATGTCGTCTGGGCCGGTCGTGGTGCAGGTGCTCGAGGGCGAGGACGCGGTGGCGAAGAACCGCGAGGTGATGGGCGCGACCGACCCGGCCAAGGCCGACCCGGGGACCATCCGCAAGGAGTTCGCGGTGTCGATCGGCGAGAACTCGGTGCACGGCTCGGACTCGGACGAGAACGCGGCGATCGAGATCCGGTTCTTCTTCTCGGAGATCGAGATCGTCGGCTGAGGCATGCCGCGCGCGGCTGGTGCGCCCTCCCGTCACATCCCGGCAGGAATGAAATTCCCCGTTCACGGGCGGGTGTTCTGTTGCCATAATGGGGCTAATGGGAGGCCCCGATGCGCGCGCTCGCAAGGGCAGCGACGCCGTTCATTCTTATGGCCGCTGCCGCCGCCGCGGAAGGAATTCGCTACACGCCCCACAACGCGGTTCTGGGCTGCAAGGCGCGGGTCGACCATGAACTCGCCTTGCAGTCTTACGCCCCGGCTCGCCCGATCCGCAGATTCTTGGTGGAGCGACGGCCGCACGGCTGGCGGGTGGAGGGCGCCTACGTCGCGCGCGAGGGCGGCGCTGAGCGGCATTTCCGCATTGGTTGCAGGATTGATGCCGGGGGCGTCGCCCTGACCGTGCTTGCGCCCGCCGAGTAGGTCCGCCTCAGTCGTGGGGGAACAAAGCCACCCGGTTCCGTCGTGTCGCTGCCGGGTCGCTTACGAAATTAGCGAGGACGCGCGGGTAGAGGACGTGCTCGCGGGCGAGGACGCGCCGCGCCAGCGTCTCCGGCGTGTCGCCGGCCTCGACCGGCACGACGGCCTGGCCGAGGATGGTGCCTGCGTCCATCTCCAGCGTGACCTCGTGGACGGTGGCGCCGTGCACGCAGACGCCGGCCTCGAGGGCGCGGGCGTGGGTGTCGAGGCCCTTGAAGAGCGGCAGGAGCGAGGGGTGGATGTTCACCATCCGCCCGGCCCAGGCGTCGATCAGCACCGGCGTCATGAGGCGCATGAAGCCTGCGCAGGCGACGATCTCGGTGCCCGCCTCGCGGAGGCGGGCGTTGACCGCGGCGTCGAAGGACTCGCGGCCGGAATACGCGCGGTGGTCGACCGCGGCCGCCGGGACGCCGAGCCCGGCGGCGCGGGCGAGGCCGGGGGCGGCGGGCTCGCTGGAGACGACGACGGCGGGGCGGGCGGGGATGCGGTTCGCCTGCATGGCCTCGACGAGGGCGACCATGTTCGAGCCGGTGCCGGAGATCAGGATCCCGACGGCCGTCATGCCAGCGCACCGATATAGTGCACCGCCGGGCCGGCTCCGGGCTCGAGCGCGCCGATGCGGACGGGCGCCTCGCCGGCCTCGCGGAGCGCGGCCGTGACGGCGTCCTCCGCCTCCGGGGCGACCGCCAGCACCATGCCGATGCCGCAGTTGAAGGTGCGCAGCGCCTCGCCCTCGGCGAGTCCCGCCTCGCCGGCCAGCCAGCGGAAGACGGGCGGCAGGCGCCAGGCGCCGAGCTCGACGGCGGCGACCATGTCGGGGCCGAGCACCCGCGGCAGGTTCTCGGTCAGCCCGCCGCCGGTGATGTGGGCGACGGCGC
>JBEPXW010000224.1:0-4217 GCA_041641715.1 Pseudomonadota bacterium | reverse complement strand
CGCGCGAACCCCGTCATGCGGCTGCGCATGTTGGCCCGGAAGGTCTCGAGATGGCGCGCGTCGAGCCTCCGGTCGACCCGCGCCGAACGGCTCCGCCACGCGATCTCCATCCCGGCGATGAAACGGTCGGTCCCGCGCCACATGTGACGCGCCCGCGCGTAACGCCGCCGCGCCCGATCCTCGCGTCCCGCCAGCCGGTCGGCAAGCGCCAGATTGGCGAGAGTTGTCGCCCGGCGCGGGTCGTTGCGCGGCAGGCGCAAGACGGCCAGCCAGCCGGCGCGGCGGAAGGCGCGGCCCGCCGCGGCGATCTCGCCCGCGGTCAGCCGCCCGTTGCCTTCCTCCTGGAGGCGCTCCCAGGCAGCGTCGGCCCGCCGCCAGCGGCGCCCCGACGGACTCAGGCCCGCCTGTGGGAAAACGAACATCGGCTCCCTTCCGTCGCCGTGAATCGCCTGCCCTTGTTGCGCGCCGCCGATGGCCTGGCAAGGCCCTCCGCGCCGAACGTGCCGAAAAGCGATGCCTCAGAAATCCTTCTTGAGCGTGATGCCGATGTTGGAGGTGCCGTCGCCGCCGAGCTCCGAGTCGACGGTGACGCCGTCGAACACCTCGACCTCGACGGTGACCGCGCTGCCCTCGCCGCCAAGCTTCTGCTCGGCCCCGATGAAAACGTTCTCGCCGACATTGCGCCCGACCGTCACCCCGGCCTCCTCCACGCTCTCGCCGCCGACGCGCAGGACGTCGAGGCCCGCCGTCTCGCGCAGGGCGGTGAGCGGCCCCGAGCCGCCGCCCATCAGCGTAGCGAGCCCGGTGCCGAGCTGGATGGCCTGCGCCCCGGTCAGCGACTGGCGCGACTGGCCGAACAGGAGCCGCGGCATCACCTCGCTCTCGGGCAGTGCCGGGGTCGAGGTGAATCCGAGCTCCGGGTCGGAACCCCGCCCCTCGACCAGGACCCCGCCGCGGAGGCCGTGGTCCTCGCGCTCAAGATAGACGTCGAGCAGCGGGTCGATCTCGCGCCCGCCGTCGAAGGTCACCTCGCCGCGCGCAAGCCGGAAGGTCCGGCCGAGCAGCGACAGCTGCCCGCGCACCCGCTCGATCTTGCCCGTCACCACCGGCGCGGCCGCGTTGCCGCCCACATGGAGGTCCATGCGCCATTCGGAATCGAGCCCCCGCCCGCGCACGAAGATATCGCGATCCGCCCCGATCGAGAGGTCGAGGCTGATGATGCTGTCGTCGTCGTCCCGCTCCGCCGGCTCGGGCTCACCCTTGATGCGGATGCCCTCGAGCGTCACCACCTCGGGCGGCGTGGCGTTGACGAGGCGCACCTCGGCCTCGTCGACGGTGAGGTCGCCCGTCAGCGCCAGCTCGTTGAACGGCCCGGAAAGCGCGATCTCGCCGCTTATCGCGGCGGTGACGTCGTCGCGGCGCACCAGCACCGCCCGGTCGATCCTGGTGGTGAGGTCGAGGCTGGGCGGCTCCGGCCCGAGGCGGATGGTGGCGTCGGCCCGGATATCGCCGGACGCGCCGTCCGTCCCCTCGAGCGTGACCTCGACCGTGCGGCCCTCAATGACCCGCGTGCCGAGCGTCAGGTCGGTCAGGATCGTGCCGGCGTCCAGGTTCTGGTACTGCCCCTCGGTCACCTCGGCGCGGCCCGAGACGCGCGGGTCGTCCATCGTCCCGGCGAGCGTCAGGTTGATGTTCGCCTGCCCGTCGAGCAGGTGCCCCGGCGCCGGCACGAGCGCCCAGAGGTCGCCGATCCGGCCCTGCCAGGCCACCCGGCCCTCGAGCTCGCCGCCGGACGGCACTGCCGGGACCCCACCGGCACCCGGGCGCAACGGCAGGGCCATGCGCCCGCGGAACGGCTCGCCGAAGCTGCCCCGCACGGCCATCTCGGCCTCGAGCCGGCGCCCGTCCCAGCCGGCCTCCAGGTCGGCGTCGACCGTCTGCCCCGCGGCGGCGCGCGAGTCGACGCCACGCGCCTCGAGCATGACCTCGGCGTTGGCGCGCCCTGGCCGCGTGTCGAAGACGGCGCGGGCATCCAGCCGGCCGCCCGCCACTTGGGCGCCGGTCCACCGCCCGACCATCTCGAGCGGCAGGCTATCGAGCGTGACATCCCCGGTGAACCCGCCGGGGCGTATCGCCGCATCACCCGTGAGGGAGCCATCCCCGGGCAGCGCCAGCGCCAGCCCCTCGGCCGCGACCAGTCCGCCGCCGACGCGGAGCTGCAGCGGCCGCTCGAGCCGCACCGTGTCGTCCCCCGCGGTCACCTCGGCCCGCGACAGCGTGACGACGCTCGCCGGTCCGGAGAGATCGGCGCGCCCGGCGAGCGCGGCTTCCAGAGGCTCCTCGCGCAGCCTCCCCCGGGCCTCCGCCGAGAACTCGAGCCCCGCCAGCGGCCCGTCGGCCGAGGCCGTCAGGCTCTCGAGCGTGACCGGCCCGACGGCGACGCCCTCGGCCGTGACGTCCGCCTCGGCAGCCGGTATCCCCAGCACGTCCCGCGCCGCCAGCGAGACATCCGCGCGCGCCGCGGTCGCACCGCCGGCCGAAAGGTTCTCCGCCTCCAGCGCGGCCCGCAGGTTCTGCCGCCCGCCGGCTGTCTCCAGCGTGACCTGCCCGCTCGCGGCGCCGCCGAGATCAGTGCCCGCGAAGCGGCCGAGCGGTCCCAGGTCGTCGACGGAGACATCGAACGCGCCGTCGATCAGCGTCGCGTCGAGGTCGATCGTGGCGCGGCCCGACGCCGACGCGCCGAGCAGCCTGGCCTCCAGGTCGGCCAGCGTGAGAACTCGGTCCGCGAGCCGGAAGCGTGTCTCGACCGCACCGTCGCCGAGCCAGCTGTCGCCGAGATCTGCGCGAACCCGCCCTTCTGGCGCCCCGCCAACCGTCACGTCATGCTCGACCCTCACCCGCCCGTAGCGCCGGTCCTGATAGACGGCCTCGGTCAGCCGGGCCTCCCCCGCCACGCTGAGGCCGTCGAAAGGCCCCTCGACACGACCGCTCGCCTCGAGCGCGCCCGACGCCACGACGTCGAAGGCCTGCGCCAGCGGGGCGAGGGCATCCGTCTCCAGCGCATAGTCCACCGCGAGGCTCTGCGCGTCCAGGTCCACGGCTCCGGACGCCTCGGTCGTCGCGAGCGGCGACGCGACGCGCGCCGCGGCGAGCTCGAGCCGGTTCCCCGCGAGTTCGCCGCGGACGGCATAGGCCAACTTGCCGGTCAACGCCGGCGGCACGCCCTCCACACGCAGACCAGCGCCGTCCCCTTCGAGATCGAAGGTAATCCGCTCCGGCTCCTGCGCGACGCGGCCGGAAAGGCCGAGTCGCTCGGCGGCGACGCCTTCCCTAGCGAAGTACTCGAGCGTCGCGGAGAGGTCCGCCTCGACGGACTCCTCGCCGAGCGTCACCTCGGCGGACGCCGTGATGCCCCCCTCGAGGGCGACCTCGTAAGAAGCCGCCACCGGCCCGATCTCCGGCGCCGAGGCATTGACGCTCAGAATGCCCGAGGACTCCGCGAGGTCATAGGTGCCAGAAACCTCTGCCCGGAGCGCCCGCGAGTCGAGCACCGCCCGGTCGAGCGTCAGCGCGTCGCCGTCCAGCACGCCGACCGCCTCGAGCCGCGGTGCGCCGATCACATCCGGGCCGAGCCGGTCGACCCTCAGGCCGTCGCCCTCGCCCGTGACGTCGAAGGCAAGCCGCTCCGCGCCGCCGCGCACCGTGCCCGAAAGCGCCAGCCGCCGGGCCGCGGCCACCTCCATCTCGAACCGCTCCAGCGTCGTCGAAAAGCTGGCATCGACCGTCTCCCCCTCGATCCCGACATCCGCCGAGGCCGACACCGCGCCCTCGGCCGCGACGCCGTAGGCGGCAGCGACCGGCGCGACCTCCGGCGCCGAGACGCGCGCCTCGAGGTCGCCGGACGAGACCGCGAGATCGTAGGTCCCGGAGGCCTCCGCCGTCAGCGCGTCCGACTCGAGCGCAGCGTGGCGCAGCGTCAGGACGTCTCCGGCGAGGCTCCCCGCCGCCTCGAGCCGCGCGTCGCCGATCACCTCAGGGCCGATCCGGTCGATCCTCAGCGCCTCGCCGCGCCCGGAGAGGTCGAACTCGAACCCCTCCGCCGTCTGCGCCACCCGGCCGTCGAGCGCGAGCGCGCCGACATCGACCGGCACCGTCGCCAGCCCCTCGAGCCCGATCGCGCCCTCCGCCGCCAGTGCGCCCTGCGGCCCGGTCACCTG